>JAZOPU010000028.1:0-1374 GCA_045655705.1 Candidatus Scatosoma sp. | reverse complement strand
GACGGGCGCAAAAAATTTATACGTTGCGGAAAAAACGACCTTGCAACAACTGGGTACGTTCGGCTCGTTCACCGATTTAGCGGCGACGATGGAATATTATTTCTACGCCTACGCGGTGATGCAAATTTTGCTTGCATTCTTCATGCACCGTCTGAATATCAAATACTTTTTAACGATTACGCTCGGTTTATCCGCGGTGATCACCATTTTGATGGCGTTCACGGACACGATTATCTCGCATTGGATACTCTACACCGTCAACGGCGCAATGCAAGCGGGCGTTTGGAGTTGTTCGTTGCAAGTTCTTGGCAAGTATCTTCCCCGCAAAGAACTTTCTATCGGCAACACGCTAATGACGTCTGGTCCTGCCGTGGCAGGCGTCGTTTCCTACGGTTTCGCGGCAGCGTTTGGCGATAATTGGCGACTGCCCTTTATCATTCTCGGCGCATTGCTTCTTTTTGCCGTTGGATTATATTTCTTTTCCGTATCGTACGTGCAACGCTTCCCGCGCGTGGTTGAAACACACCGCGTGATACGCGAAGACGGAACGGAAGAAGACGTTTCCGATGAGGCCGAAAACGATTTTATCCATCTTGATAATAAAAAACGCAGGATTGTATTCTACGCTCTTTCCGTCGTTATGGGGCTTGCCGTTACGGGATTGTTCTATACAATCAACAACACGCTGGATATTTTCTTGAAACAAATCGGCGGTTTTGACAACACGACGGCAAAATGGATTACCGTGATTGCTCCCGTTGCGATTATCATCGGACCTATTCTTTGCGTAAGAGTTTGCGACAAGCATCGCAATTTTCTTGCAGTAGGCGTGGGGTTCTTTGGTCTTTCGGCTACATTTGCAATATTGCTTTTGTTTTTCTTCGACGTACATATCATATTATCGCTCGTTTTGCTTCTTGCGTTTATGATCTTAACCAACGGCGGGAGATCCATCTCCATTTCCATTGCGGCGCTCAAACTGCGCGATAAGATCGACGTGGGGCTTTGTAGTGCCCTCACCAACGCCGCAGGTTCTATTGCTTCGGGCGTGATACCCAAACTATTCACAATGATCATTGACAAGCCCGCCTTTTCCCCCGTGGAAAATTGGACGAACGCATTTACGCTCATTGTCGTTTGGAACGTCGTGGTCGTTGCCGTTTTGATAGGTCTTATCCTTTGGATTAAGTATATCAACAGAAAAAAACAATAAACTAACTTATCTATAACAAAACCGCCTTGCTTTTCAGCAGGGCGGTTTTGTTTGGGCGTATATTATTGTATATTAAGATATTTTATGGCGTTGTTATAACAAATGTCTTCCACGACTTTACCAACGAATTTCTCGTTTTGCGTCATTTCTCCTTTTTCCAT
>JAZOPU010000027.1:0-9325 GCA_045655705.1 Candidatus Scatosoma sp. | reverse complement strand
AGTAGATGCAATCGGCAAAACCGATGAAAATAAGTTATTGTTAGATAGTGGTATTATTAGAAGAATGTTGGTTAAGTCTATCAATACTTGCAAGGCAACTATATAATATTTGCAATAACTTTTTCGCGAAGCGAAAAAACTTCACTTGTGCATAGCACATACTTCACTATGAAATTACTTCACTTTTCACAAAGTGAAAAACTTCACCTATAAGGAGATAATATGATACGCGCGATCGTACACGCCGATAAGCAGTGGGGAATCGGCAAAAACAACGATATGATGTTTTCCCTGAAAAAGGATATGAAGTTTTTCCGCGAAACGACGAGCGGGCATACCGTGGTCATGGGCGGGAATACTTTGCGTTCTTTGCCGAACGCAAAGCCGTTGAAAAATAGGGTAAATATCGTACTTTCACGCGACCATGTATGCGACGAATGTATTATGGTGCGTTCGTTTGACGAATTGAAATCGGAACTGAAAAAACGCGAAAACGAAGAAATTTATATCATGGGTGGCGGTGCGATTTATGCCGCGCTTTTACCCTATTGCGACGAGGCGCTCATAACCAAAGTAGACGCGGTGGGCGGTGCGGACGTGTTTTTTCCGAATTTAGACGAAAACCCTGATTTTGTTTGCGAGCAAATCAGCGAAGAAATAGAAGATAACGGGTATATAATCCGCTTTGCGAGATATAAGAATTTGAAAAAAATTCCGCTGTGAGCGGAATTTTTTAATGAAATTAAAAAAATACACCGTTTTTTCTTGTCAAGAAAGCAAAAAAGTATTATAATAGCAAGGTTAAAACGTTTAGGAGAAAAGAAAGTGTTAAGAACGGATTTGAGAAACGTGGCGATCATAGCCCACGTAGACCACGGTAAAACCACGCTCGTCAATGAAATGTTGGCGCAAGGCGGGGTGTTTAGAGATAATCAACAGGTGCAAGACAGGGTAATGGACTCGGGCGATCTTGAAAGAGAGCGCGGGATTACCATTCTTGCGAAAAATACGTCCGCGCATTATAACGGCGTGAAAATCAATATCGTCGATACCCCGGGACACGCGGATTTCTCGGGGGAAGTGGAGCGCGTGCTCAAAATGGTGAACGGCGCGCTTATTTTGGTGGACGCGGCGGAAGGTCCGCTTCCGCAAACGCGGTTCGTTATGCAAAAGGCGCTTGCTTTGGGTCTTAAAACGATTATCGTTATCAATAAAGTAGACCGCCCCGACGCGCGCATTGAAGAAGTTGTGGAAGAAATGCAACTGCTTATGATGGATCTCGACGCAACGGACGAACAACTGGAAAGCCCGATCGTGTATTGTTGCGGTAGACAGGGTACGGCGTCGCTTACGCCCGATAAACAGGAAGAAAATTTAAATCCCCTGTTCGATACCATTATTCAAACCATTCCGCCTATGGAAGTGGACGAAGCGGGCGCGGGACAACTGCTCGTTTCCTGTATCGATTACAACGAATTCGTTGGGCGTATCGGTATCGGTAAAATAGAACGCGGGGTAATTCGTGCGAACGAGCCTGTGTCCGTTTGCAATTTCAACGAACCCAAGGTACGCACCAACTGCCGTATCGTAAATTTATATCAAATCGAAGGTTTGGAACGCGTGCAGGTAACACAGGCGCAAGCGGGGGATATCGTAGTGTTCTCGGGGATTGACGGGCTGAATATCGGCGACACCGTGTGCGAGCCGAGCAAGGTTGAACCTGTGGAGTTTATCCGAATCGAAGATCCCACGGTGGAAATGACCTTCTCTGTCAACGACAGTCCGTTTGCGGGCAAAGAAGGTAAGTTCGTAACTTCCCGTCAGCTCCGCGATAGATTGTATAAAGAATTGCTCCGCGACGTGTCTTTGCGCGTGAGCGATACGGAATATGCGGACAGCTTCCGCGTTTGCGGGCGTGGGGAAATGCATCTTTCCATATTGATTGAAACAATGCGCCGTGAAGGGTATGAATTCCAAGTTTCTACACCCAAAGTATTATATAAGGAAATCGACGGCGTGCGCCACGAGCCTATCGAACGCTTCGTTGCGGACGTGCCCGAAGATATGACGGGCCCCGTGTTCTCCGCAATGGGCAACCGCAAGGGCAATCTCGTACAAATGACGGCGATCGGAAACAGAATGCGTTTGGAATTTACCGTGCCTTCCCGTGGTTTGTTCGGGTATAAGAGCGAATTTTTGACGGACACCAAAGGGCAAGGGATTATGAACACTATTTTCTATTCCTACGAGCCGTATAAAGGGGATATGCAAAGAAGAAACACGGGTTCTTTAGTCGCGCACGAAACGGGCGACGCGGTGGCTTACGGGCTGTTTAACGCGCAAGGGCGCGGGAATTTGTTTATCACCCCGGGTACGCCCGTATATCAAGGTATGGTCGTGGGATATACCAACCTTGCCGACGATATCAACGTCAACGTTTGCAAAACCAAGCATTTGACGAATACCCGTTCGTCTTCAAGCGACGACGCGTTGACGCTTATTCCCGTATCCAAAATGAGCCTCGAAGAATGTTTGGAATTTATCGCTGACGACGAGCTTTTGGAGGTTACGCCCAAGAGCTTGCGTATTAGAAAGCGTATACTTGATAGCGAGCTTCGCGCAAAAGCAAGAGCAAGAGAAAAGAAACAATAACAAAATCGCCCTGTAAAAGGGCGATTTTATATTATGCGCGCGCACGCGTATATATAATAAGGAAGTGAAAACGGGGTGTGTATTCCCAAAAAACGGGAATTATGCATAAAAATAAAAATTTTTCAAAAAAATTAAAAATATTTTGTAAAAACGCTTGACAGGGATTTGCATATTTGGTATTATAGATAGGCTGTGTAATAGCGCGTTGTATAGGGTTGATGCGGGAAGTTACTGCAAAATCGGGCAAAAGCCGCCTGAACAGATAATTTCCGTTGACAAAAGTGGGACTTCGATTCCTGCGACTAACCGAGGCTTTGCGTAAAAACGCTCGGTAAAAAACGAGAGTTTTTAATTTTGCGGAACACCTCGATACACACGGGCGGGTTGACACAACAAATAAAACGTTAGTATAAAAGGTAAAAGGAGAACAGACAAATGGCAGTACAGAAAATCAGAATTAAGTTGGCGGCGTATGACCACGAACTCGTAGACGAAGCGGCAAGCCGTATCGTGGAAACGATGAAAAAGAGCGGAGCAAAAATCTCCGGCCCTATCCCCCTTCCCACGGAAAAGGAAATCGTAACGATTCTTCGTTCCCCCCACAAATATAAAGATTCTCGCGAACAGTTTGAAATGAGAACGTATAAGAGAATTATCGACATCTATGCACCCAATGCAAAATTGCTTGATTCCATTCATCTCCCCGCAGGTGTGGATATCAAAATCAAGCTCTAATCAACAAGCCGAGAAATACTTTCAAAGGTATTCGAAATAAAAAATTTTTAAGGAGTGAACTTTATCAATGAATAAAGCAATCATCGGACGCAAAGTTGGTATGACCCAAATCTTTGCACAAGACGGGAAAATGATTCCCGTAACGGTAGTGGAGGCAGGTCCCTGCCCCGTAGTACAGGTAAAGACGGTGGAAAAAGACGGCTATGCCGCTTTGAAACTCGGATTTATCGAAACGAGCGAAAAAGCGCTCACCAAACCTGAACTTGGTCAGTATAAGAAAGCGGGCGTAAAACCCCACAAGGTACTCAAAGAGATCAGAGTGGCGAACGCAGAAACGTTTGAAGTTGGCGCAGAGCTTAAAGCAGACGTGTTCGCGGCAGGCGATAAGGTAGACGTATCGGGCGTGACGAAAGGTCATGGTTTCACGGGTGTTATCAAACGTTGGAATCAACAAAGATTGAAGATGACCCACGGTACGGGTCCCGTACACAGAGAACCCGGTTCTATGGGTTCGATCAGCTCCCCTTCGAGAGTGTTCAAAAATAAGCACCTCGCAGGTCAGTACGGTGTGGAGAACGTAACCATTCAAAACCTTGAAATCGTTAAGGTAGACGTGAATAGAAACGCGCTTCTCATCAAAGGCGCAATTCCGGGGCCTAAGGGTAGCATCGTTACCATCTCGGACAGCGTGAAGAGCAAATAAGGAGAGTAAAGACAAATGGCGGCTATTAAAGTATTGAACATGAGCGGCGCGGAAGTTGGCGAGCTTGAACTCAACGACAACGTATTTGGCGTCGAATATAAAGAATCTCTCATTCATCAGGCAATCGTAACCCGTCTTGCGAACGAAAGACAAGGTACGAAATCCACTCTTACGAGAACGGAAGTAAGAGGCGGCGGTATTAAGCCTTGGAGACAAAAAGGCACGGGCCGTGCTCGTCAAGGCTCTATCCGTGCTCCGCAATGGATTAAGGGCGGCGTAGTATTCGCACCCAAATCCCGCGACTTCTCCAAGAAGATGAACGACAAAGCAAAGAAAGCGGCTCTGCTTTCCGCACTTTCCAAGAAAGTGGCTGACGGCGAATTTATCGTTGTGGACGAACTCAAAGTAAGCGCACCCAAGACCAAAGAAATGGCGGCGTTTGCAAAAGCGTTGAACTTGAACAAGACGGCGCTCGTAGTTATGGATAACGACGACGTGAACGTAATCCGCGCGGCGGCAAACCTTCCCAAGCTTGCAACCCTTCCCTTGGCGCAGCTTAGCACCTACGAAGTGGTTGTAAACAACAAGATCGTTATGACGAAAGCGGCGGTTGAGAAATTTCAGGAGGTGAACGCGTAATGTTTGCTGAAGATATTATTTTGAAACCCGTCCTTACCGAAAAGGGCTACGACGGGATCGCGGACAAGAAATACACGTTCTACGTGAAAAAAGACGCGAACAAGATCCAAATCAAATTGGCTGTGGAAAAGCTTTTCGGCGTACAGGTAGCGAAAGTGAACACCGTAACCTGCAAAGGCAAGCTTAAGAGAATGGGTCGTAACCAAGGTTACACGCCCGATCGTAAGAAAGCGATCGTTACCTTGAAAGAAGATAGCAAAGCGATCGAATTCTTTGAATCGTTGACCTAATCAGGAGGAAGAAAGAAAATGGCTATTAAATCCTATAAACCCACGTCGGCAGGACGCCGTTTCGTAACCGTCCTGACCAACGACGATTTGACGGCGGGTGCAAAACCCGAAAAATCGTTGATGCACGACCAACGCCATAGCGGCGGTCGTAATAACCTTGGTAGAATTACCACCCGTCATATCGGCGGCGGTAACAGAAGAAAATACCGTATTATCGACTTCAAAAGACAAAAAGACGGTATTCCCGCAACGGTTAAGAGCATCCAATACGATCCCAACAGAAGCGCACACATCGCACTCCTCGTTTATGCGGACGGCGTAAAGAGCTATATCTTAGCACCCGTAGGCTTGAACGTAGGCGATAAAGTTATGAGCGGTGCAACGGCGGATATCAAAGTAGGCAACTGCTTACCCCTTGAAAACATTCCCGTAGGTACGATGGTACACAACATCGAGCTTACCCCCGGCAAAGGCGGACAAATTGCGAGAAGTGCAGGTATTTCCGCTCAAATCATGGCTGTGGAAGGAAAGTATGCAACCATCCGTATGCCCAGCGGCGAAATGAGATACATTCTCTTAAAGTGCCGTGCAACCATCGGACAGGTAGGTAACGTTGACCACGAGCTCGTATCGCTCGGTAAAGCAGGTAAGGCAAGATACCTTGGTTTAAGACCGGAAGTTAGAGGTTCGGTAATGAACCCTGTTGACCACCCTCACGGCGGTGGTGAAGGTAAATCGCCTATCGGTCACGCAGGCCCGTTGACGCCTTGGGGTAAACCTGCCCTCGGCTATAAGACGAGAAAGAAGAAGAATGCAACCAGCAAGTTCATTCTTAAAAGAATTAACTAATCGGAGGAGTTAAGAAATGTCAAGAAGCGTTAAGAAAGGACCTTACGTCGAAGCGAAACTGTTTAGCAGAATCCAAGCGATGAACGAGTCTAACGAAAAGAAAGTAATCAAGACGTGGTCGAGAGCATCTACGATTTTCCCCGATTTCGTCGGACACACGATTGCGGTATACGACGGTCGTAAACACGTACCCGTATACGTAACCGAAGATATGATCGGTTGCAAGCTCGGTGAGTTTGCGCCGACGAGAACGTTCCACGGTCACACCGCGAAAACGACGGGTAATAAATAAGGAGAGTAGAACATGGCAACGAATATGAAGAAAAAGACGGAAAGGGTTGCTCAAAACAGAGAAAAACGCCCTTACGCAGTCGCTAAATATATCAGAGTTTCTCCTTATAAGGTGAGAACGGTACTTGCACTGATCAGAGGCAAGAGCTATAAAGAAGCGAAAGCTATCTTAGATTATAGCGTAAACGGCAGCGCGCTTGCAGTAAAGAAAGTGCTTATGAGCGCGGCGGCAAATGCAGAACACAATATGGGTATGGACAGAAACGACTTGTTCGTGGCGGAATGTTTCGCGGACGGCGGTCAAATGCTCAAAAGAATGCAACCCGTTTCCAAAGGAAGAGGACACGCAATCTTGAAGAGAACCAGCCACATCACTGTGATTTTGGACGTTAAGAAATTGGAAGGAGAAGTATAACAATGGGACAAAAAGTTAATCCTCACGGTTTGAGAGTCGGCGTTATCAACGGTTGGAACACCACCTGGTATGCAGATAAAAAAGAATTCTCCAAATTCCTTAAAGAAGACAACGTAATCCGTACGTTCTTGAAGAAAAAATACTACGCTGCGGCAGTTAGCAAAATTTTGATCGAGCGCGCGGCGGCAAGACTTGTGGTTACTATCTACACGGCACGCCCCGGTGTTATTATCGGTAAAGGCGGCGCGGAAGTAGAAGTAATCAAGAAAGACCTTGCAAAGCTCACGGGCGGTAAAGCAGTAAGCATCAACATCACGGAAGTGAGAAAGCCTGATTGCGACGCACAACTCGTTGCGGAAGGCGTTGCTGCACAGCTTGAAAAACGTATGTCTTTCAGACGTTGTATGAAACAAGCGATCGGTCGTTCGATGAGAGCGGGCGTAAAGGGCATCAAAATGATGGTCAGCGGCCGTTTGGACGGTGCGGAAATCGCAAGAAGCGAGCAGTATCACGAAGGTTCTATTCCCCTTCAAACGCTGCGTGCGGACATCGATTACGGCTTTGCGGAAGCACACACGACCTTTGGTATGATCGGCGTTAAATGCTGGATCTACAAGGGCGAAGTGATCAAAAGCTCCAAGAAGGCGGTAGAAGGAGGCGAACAGTAATGTTAATTCCCAAAAGAGTAAAAAGACGTAGACAGCATCGCGGTACGATGAAAGGTAAGGCTACGAAAGGTAACGTAATCGCATACGGCGAATACGGTCTTGTATCCGAAGAACTCGGCTGGATTAAATCCAACCAAATCGAAGCGGCGCGTATCGCAATGACGAGATTTATCAAGCGTGGCGGTAAAGTTTGGATCGACATCTTCCCCCACAAGCCTATCACCAAAAAACCTGCGGAAACGCGTATGGGTTCTGGTAAAGGTTCGGTAGAATACTGGGTAGCGGTCGTAAAACCCGGTCGCGTAATGTTTGAAATGTCGGGCGTTAGCGAAGACGTGGCAAGAGAAGCTATGCGTCTTGCGGCGCACAAGTTGCCCGTTAAGTGCAAGTTTGTGAAGAAAGAAGCTATGGAAGTAGCGACTGAAGGCGGTGAACAATAATGAAAGCGAAAGAAGTAAAAGAAATGACGAGCGAAGAACTCGTAGCCAAGCTTGCGGAGCTTAAGAGCGAACTGTTTAACCTTCGTTTCCGTCTTGCGTCCGGTCAGCTTGAAAACCCCGTTTCCATCAGAACGTGCAAAAGAGATATCGCTCGCGTAAACACGGAAATCCGTGCGAGAGAGCTGAAAGCGTAATCGGAGGACAGCAATTATGGAAAGAAATTTAAGAAAAGAAAGAGTAGGGCTCGTCGTATCCGATAAGATGGATAAGACGGTCGTTGTGGAAATCAGCGACAAGAGCAAGCATCCGCTTTATAAAAAGACCATCACGAAAACCAAGCGCATCAAAGCGCACGACGAAGCAAACGATTGCGGCGTAGGCGATAAAGTGCGTATCGTGGAAACGAGAAAACTCAGCAAGGACAAGAATTGGCGCGTTGCTGAAATTATCGAAAGAGCGAAGTAATAAAAGGAGTGTATAAGTTATGATTCAACCTCAATCAAGACTCAAAGCAGCTGACAACAGCGGTGCGAAAGAGCTTATGTGTATCAGAGTACTTGGCGGCTCCTTCCGTAAGACGGGCAACATCGGCGACGTTATCGTTGCGTCCGTTAAATCGGCGGCACCCGGCGGTGCGGTAAAGAAAGGCGACGTCGTTAAGGCAGTCATCGTAAGAAGTGCAAAAGGTATCAGAAGAGCTGACGGTACGTTCGTTAAATTCGACGAAAACGCGGCAGTTATTATCGATAACCAAAAACAACCCAAAGGAACGCGTATCTTTGGGCCGATCGCGAGAGAACTTAGAGATAAAGACTATATGAAGATTATCTCTTTGGCTCCCGAAGTTCTGTAATTTGTCAGGAGGACTAAAACAATGAACGTAAAAGTAAATGATAACGTACTTGTAATTGCCGGTAAAGACAAAGGCGTACAGGGAAAAGTCCTTGCCACGTCCCCTAAGGCAAATACGATAGTTGTTGAAGGCGTGCGTGTACAGAAGAAGCACGAAAAAGCAAGAAAAGCGAACGAAACGAGCAAAATCGTGGAAGTTCCGGGACCTATCGACGCGTCTAACGTTAAGGTAGTATGCCCTGCTTGCGGAAAAGCAACGAGAGTAAAGCATTCGGTAGTTGACGGTAAGAAAGTAAGAGTATGCGCTTGCGGCGCAGTTCTCGACAAAGCATATTCCAAGAAAGCGGCTGCAAAAGCAGCGGCTGCGGCGGAAGAAGCACCTAAGAAGAGAACGAGAAAGCGTGCGGCGAAACCCGCTGAACCTGCCGTAGAAGCACAAGCACCCGAAACCACGGAAAACAAGTAACGAGGTAAGTGAAAATGGCAGAAAAAGTGTATAAAAACAGAGTAAAAGAAAAGTATGAAAAAGAAGTAGTACCTTTCCTTATGAAGAAGTTCGGATACAAATCCGTAATGCAATGCCCGAAGCTTGTTAAGATCGTGATCAATACGGGTCTTGGCGACATCAAGGACAACGCGAAGTCGATTCAGATGACGGAAAACGAAATCAAGATGATTTCGGGACAACAGCCCATCTTGACGAAAGCGAAAAAGTCCGTTGCAAACTTCAAAGTAAGAGAAGGACAAACGGTAGGTATTAAAGTAACCCTTCGCGGTGAAAGAATGTATAA
>JAZOPU010000026.1:0-1333 GCA_045655705.1 Candidatus Scatosoma sp. | reverse complement strand
CTTAATCCCAAGAGATAGTCCGCGGAAACTTCTAAATAAATGCACAACGCGTATAACGTTTCCAGCGATGGAAAGCTTTTCCCCGTTTTATAGTCCGTTACGCATTGCTTGGATACGTGCACGGCTTTCGCGATCTCCACTTGAGATTTTCCGCTGTTTTTTAGCGCTTCGTTAAATCTTTTTGTGAATTTCATAATAATATTATAAGAAAAATGGTCAGTTATTACTTGACAGTCAGTTAAAAACTGATTATAATATACTTGTAGTAAGTTAATAACTTACTAATGTTCGTTTAGGAGAAAAAAATTGCCGACGAGAAAAAACAGAGCAGGTTTTACGTATTTTCTTTTGGCGGCGCTCGTGGTCAGTATCGTTACGGGCGTTTTCATAATAGTTATCTTTTTGCATAAGCGGGAACAAGGCGAGAGCATAATGGAAATCGAGCTTTTGGCAGATGGGGTAACGCAAGAATCGTTGAACGTTGACGGTTTAACCCTTACGCCCGGGAAAAGTGTGGAATACACGATTTCTCTTTTGGGCGGGGTGGGCGAGTACACCTTTGATTTTTCTGTCGAACAGACGGCGTTTTCCAATATGCAAGCTTTTGTGAACGTTTATTTTTTTGTGGACGACGAGTGTAAAGCGCAAGTAGGGCTTGATAAGCTGTATGCGGGAGAAAGTGTTTCGCTTACGCATACATTTTCGCTTGACGAACCGACGGAAATTTTAATTCGATATGAAATGCCAAGCACGACAGGTGACGAAGCCCAAGGCACGAGTGCAACCTTTTGCTTGGTTTTGACGGCGCAGGCGGTATAGTATTCGTTAAGTTAGGGGGAACAATGAAAGGTAAAATACTCAAAATTTCAAAAATCGTTGCAAACGTTTTGTTATACGTGCTCCTTATCGGGTGCTTGTTCTTATTGACGGTTGCAATCGCTTCAAAAAAGGACGCGGACGGTGCGGCGACGGTATTTGGCAGACAAATACGTCTGATTCGTTCCAGCTCCATGGAAGAATGCGACGGGGTGGACGTGAGCGGGTTTGAAATTGGTTCACTACCCATAAAAACCATGATTATCGTGGAAACCGTGCCCGACGACGAAACGAAAGCAAACGAGTTTTATAGCTCGCTGAAAGTTGGCGACGTTTTGACTTTTCGATACGTGTATACTTCGCAGGAAACGATTACGCACCGTATCACGGCGATAGAAGAAAAAGAAGACGGCGGGTTTTTGATTACGCTCAAAGGCGACAACGGGCAAAGTGAAACGGCGGTGGGCGAACAAGTGATTGATACGTCGCTTACGGATAGCCCTAACTACGTCATTGG
>JAZOPU010000025.1:0-1897 GCA_045655705.1 Candidatus Scatosoma sp. | reverse complement strand
TTCTATTAGGCAATTTTCATTCGTGCTTGTTACGGTGTACTGTGTTTTTGCCGATAAACCGTTTAATACGTAGTAGGTTTGTTCCGTTTCACTATCCACGTACGCCGTGGTGCTCAATCCCACGTAGGCGTAGATCGCGTTTCCCGTACTCGTACCAAGCTTGCCAGCCGTCCATTTCGACCCGTCAAACGAAGGACAACAATAAACCGAACCGCCGAACGTGTCGTTGTCGTAAAATTTGGACGGCGCAGAACCAAGCTCCGTTATCGTGGCGATCCAGTCCGTACCGTCGTATTCAAGCGTGGTGCGGTAAATGGGATATATGCTCGTGCCGATCGGGTAATTGGGTTTTGCATTGTTTTGCCCCCACCCCGAAGTTCCAAGCTCCACACTCGTCGTGTAGATATAACGAGTGTTCGGGGATTTTTCGGGAAAGTAAATCAAAAACTCCAACCCCTGTGTGTCCAACTCGAAAATATTAGAAAGCGTGGTATCGTCGCGCATGTCCATACTGCCGTATGTATCCCACTTGTTCCATTTGAAAATACTCGTTTTTTCGCGGGCGTCGATTTGTTTTTCCAAAACGGAATCGGCGCTATTCAAATCCGCAAGCATCGTATCCAAGAGCTGTTTGTGATCTTCGCCCGTACCGCCGTGAAGATTGTCCGACCCTTCCCAAATAAAGGTGGTCAGCCCAACCCCGCCGTCGTTTTCAACCGCTTGGTATTCTCCACCTGCGTACCGCCAAGAAGCGGCAACGCCCGCCACGCTGGCTACTGTTGCCACACAAAGTATTCCAAGCACAATTTTAGAAAAGAGTTTCATTGCTTGCTACCCCCTTTCCCATTTGTATCATGATATACAGGATAGAGATAGACGGGCGCGCCCCAAATCGGGGGCAAGACTTCCGCACTGTTTTCCGCGTTTTGTACGCTGTTTACTTGCGCCAACGCCTTCCCTTTTGTAGGTATTGCCGAAAGCGGATTTACGCCGTTCAAAAGCGCCCAGCGCTCGGCTTTGGCTTTTGCTATTTTCTTTTCAAGAATGGGCATTGCTACGATTGCCACTACGATCAAAATCATGCACATCCAACCCGCGGGCGATTGCAAAAAGGTTACGAAGCTACCGATATAGGGTATGCGTTTCCCGCGGTAGATTGCTTGTATTTGATTATAGTGCACGGGGAAACGGTCGGGGCGTTCCACAGCGTCGCCTTGCAACAGGAAATGTCGTTCGTCAGGATGCTCTTCGTTCGGCTCTTCAATACCCACGATACGGTGTACGAGCAGTGCGCCGTCCACTTCGTATACGACGATATCATAAAGCTGTAAATCTTCTTCCTTGGGTGCTTTATAGGTGAAAATGATATCAAACGTTTGGAATTGATCGTTGAGATTGTTTTCGAAAAGATAGGTATTTTTTTCGTGTTTTTTCGACATTGAGCCACTGTTTACTACTTTGAGCGTGGGAATATTGTCGAAATATTTATCCTGTTGCACGTTCACGTATACGGAAAAAGCAAAAGCAACCGCAAAAACGATAGTGCAAAGCACGGAGACGATACAATCGACCGCTCCGCATTTGCGCTTTTTTTGCGCTTTTTCATATTCCGTTTTGATCTTCTCGTCTTCCGCGCCGTGCTTTATCAGCTTTACCGTCATTTTCGTGAACGTAGCAATCACGAAAACGGATAAGCTCGCAAGCAAAACGTACACGATCATACAGACGATCAATATATACGTGTTATACGTCATAGTTTCTCTTGAAAAATTACCCCCTCGCGGTAAACCGAGGGGGCGTTTGCCGTGTTATGTATGTTTTTGGTTATGCTTTTTTAGCAACCGTCGTTTTAATCGTAAGCCCAAAAATCGTGTCGTCGAATGCATCGTGCTCCGCA
>JAZOPU010000024.1:0-4964 GCA_045655705.1 Candidatus Scatosoma sp. | reverse complement strand
ATGGGAAACGGGTGCGGCAAGCTCAATGTGCCCCATTCTTTCACGGCGCACTTTGGAACGCGTGATTTCCACTCCGCACTTTTCACATACGTGACCTTTATATTTTACTCTCTTATACTTACCGCAATGACACTCCCAATCCTTCATCGGCCCGAAGATCTTTTCGCAGAAAAGACCGTCTTTTTCGGGTTTTTGGGTACGGTAGTTGATCGTTTCGGGTTTGGTTACTTCCCCATACGACCATTCTCTGATTTTCTCAGGAGAAGCAATGCTGATTTGAATAGAATTGAAATCGTTTAATTCGTACATAATTTATTCTCCTTACTCCTCATCGTCCAAGGAAACGTCTTCATCCTCGTCGTCGTCCGCGAACAGGTTGCCAAAGCCGAACGTCTCGTCTTCGAGATCGTCGTCAAGGTCTTCGTCCGCCTCGTCGTTTGCGCTAAAATCGTCCTCGTCGTCGCTATCGTCTTCAAAGATATTCACGTCGAATTCATCTTCGTCGTCTTCGTCGTCGTCCACGTTGAAGTCGATCTCTTCAAGCGCTTCGTCTTTGAGCGAATCTCTGCGGCTCGCTTCGTTGTCCGCCGCTTCTTCCTCTTCTTCAAACTCACGAATCACGAGCTCGTCGCCAGACTCGGTGAGCACTTTCACGTCGAGTGCCAAGCTTTGCAATTCTTTGAGCAATACCTTGAACGCTTCGGGAATACCCGGTTCGGAAATATTTTCACCGCGAACGATGGATTCATACGTTTTCACACGTCCAACCACGTCGTCCGATTTCACCGTCAAGATTTCCTGCAAGATGTGCGCCGCGCCATAAGCTTCGAGCGCCCAAACTTCCATTTCACCAAAACGCTGACCGCCGAATTGCGCTTTACCGCCAAGAGGCTGTTGCGTAACCAAGCTATAAGGTCCGATTGCACGCGCGTGGATCTTATCGTCTACAAGGTGGATAAGTTTAATCATATATTGCACGCCGATGGTAACGCGGTTTTCAAACGCCTCGCCCGTTCTGCCGTCGAACACTTGGAACTTACCGTCCACTTTGCCGTCGGGGTTGAGCAAGTTATTTTCACGGAACATCGTTTCGAGATCTTTTTCCGTTGCACCGTCGAATACGGGCGTTGCAATCTTCCAACCAAGCTGTTTACATACGTAGCCAAGGTGTACTTCCAAAACCTGACCAATGTTCATACGCGAAGGAACGCCGAGCGGGTTGAGCAAGATTTGAAGCGGGGTACCGTCTGCAAGGAAAGGCATGTCCGCTTGCGAAAGCACGCGGGAGATAACGCCCTTATTACCGTGACGACCCGCCATCTTGTCGCCCACTTGGATTTTACGTTTTTGCGCGATATACACGCGAACGAGTTTATTAACCCCGGGTTCTAATTCGTCTTTGTTTTCACGCGTGAATACTTTCACGTCCACAACGACGCCGCCTTCCCCGTGGGGAACTTTCAGCGAAGTGTCGCGCACTTCTCTGGATTTTTCACCAAAGATCGCACGGAGCAATCTTTCTTCGGGCGTAAGCTCCGCTTCGCCCTTGGGAGATACTTTACCAACGAGAATGTCCCCGCTTTGGATTTCCGCACCGATACGGATAATACCGTCTTCGTCCAAATCTTTGAGCGCGTCGTCGCCAACGTTGGGGATATCGCGCGTGATTTCTTCAGGCCCGAGCTTGGTATCTCTTGCTTCCGTTTCGTATTCTTCGATATGAATGGAAGTGAACACGTCGTCTTGCACGAGTTTTTCCGAAAGCAAGATAGCGTCTTCGTAGTTATAACCTTCCCATTCCATATAACCAATGAGAATGTTTTTACCAAGTGCCAATTCACCGTTGTTCGTCGAAGGACCGTCGGCGATAATTTCGCCCTTTGCCACTCTGTCGCCCGTGGATACGATAGGTCTTTGGTTCAAGCACGTACCCGCGTTGGAGCGTTCAAATTTCTTTAAAGGATATTCTCTAACGTTGCCGTCGTCTTCGCGGATCTTGATCACGTTCGACGCACAGCCAACGACCACACCCGCTTCTTTCGCGGTTACGATAACGCCCGAATACTGTGCAATCGAGCTTTCGATACCCGTTGCTACGATCGCGCTTTCCGTCTTCAAAAGGGGCACGGCTTGACGTTGCATGTTCGAGCCCATGAGCGCACGGTTGGTATCGTCGTTTTCAAGGAAAGGAATGAGCGCCGCCGCAACGGAAACGAGCTGTTTGGGCGAAACGTCCATATAGTCCATTTTTTCACGGGGCATTTCCGTAATGTCGTTTTGGTGACGGCAGCCTACGCGCTCGTTGATAAATCTACCTTCTTCGTCGAGCGGTTCGTTGGCTTGCGCCACGATATATTTATCTTCTTCGTCCGCAGTCAAATAGTCCACGTGCTTGGTAACGATTCCCGTTTCCTTATCCACACGGCGGTACGGGCTCATAATAAAGCCGTATTCGTTGACCTTGGCAAAGGTTGCCAGCGACGTGATAAGACCGATGTTCTGACCTTCGGGCGTTTCGATAGGACACATACGGCCATAATGCGTATGGTGAATGTCACGCACTTCAAAGGTGGCTCTATCTCTATTCAAACCGCCAGGACCAAGCGCGGAGAGCTTACGCTTGTGCGTAAGTTCGGCGATCGGGTTGGTTTGATCCATAAATTGCGAAAGCTGGGACGAGCCGAAGAATTCGCGGATAACCGCCGATACAGGACGGATATTGATAAGCGCAGACGGCGTGATCTCCATGGGATCTTGCGTCGCCATTCTTTCTTTGATAAGTCTTTCAAGTCTTGCGATACCCACGCGAAGTTGGTTTTGCAAAAGTTCGCCAACCGAACGCACACGACGGTTACCAAGGTGGTCGATATTATCAATCGTGCCGATACCGTATTTTAAATCAAGGTTGGTAGAAATCGACGCCACGATATCGTCCACGGTAACGTGCTTATGGCAAAGCTTGTCAATGAGCGGACGAAGCTCTTTCTTTTGTTCCTTGGTAGGAACGGGGTGCTCGGAAGAGAGAAGTTCGTGGAAAAGCTTACAAGCCGCAACGAATTTTTGGCGGTTATCTCTTCTCTTTTCTCTATTCTTCTTTTCTTCGGGCTTTTCGTCGGGTTCTTCCGCTTTTTCGATCGTGTAGTAAAGCGCGTTGATATCGTCGGTGTATTTTTCCGCAACTTCTTCCACACTCAAAGACGCACATTCGTTTGCAAGCATCTTGGAGAATTTATAGTTAGGATAGAAAATCGTGGGCAAAAGTCCGAAATCTTTCGCTCTTGCTTGCACGGGAATATCCGCAATGCCCGCAAAGTCTACGGTGTTGTTGGCGATAATCTTATGACGGATTTCGCCTTCTTCGATATCGTCCACGTACACGAACACTTCGTTGATACCGCAGTTTTGGATTGCGCGCGCTTGCGCGTCGGAAATTCTCTCGCCTTCGCTTGCAAGAATTTCACCCGTTTCGGGGTTGACGATATTTTCCGCTACGCGGCAACCGGGCAAACGATATGCCAAGTTAAGCTTTTTGTTGTATTTGTATCTACCCACTTTCGCAATATCGTAGCGACGGGGGTCGAAGAACAAATTGAAAAGGTGCGCTCTAACGGAATCTTCCGTGGGAGCTTCGCCGGGACGCAAACGACGATACAGTTCGTATAAGCCGTCCGATTCGCTCTTTGCCGTATCTTTTGCAAGCGTGGAAGCAATAATCTTATCCCCGGGGAATAAGTCTTCGATGGCTCTGTTAGAACCAAAGCCGAGTGCACGCAAAAGCACCGTCGCGCAAAGCTTTTTCTTTCTGTCCACACGAACGTACAAGGTATCCTGTGCGTCCTGTTCAAGTTCAAGCCATGCACCGCGGTTGGGCATAACGGTGGTCGCGAACATTTCCTTACCCGTCTTGTCCTTGCTCGACGCGTTATACACGCCGGGAGAACGCACGAGCTGGGAAACGATAACACGTTCCGCACCGTTGATAATGAACGCGCCGTTTTCCGTCATAAGCGGAAGATCGCCCATAAACACTTCCTGGTCAAGCACCTCGTTTTTCACCTTGTTGACAAGGCGAACCTTCACGCGGAGCGGAAGCGCATACGTAGCGTCGCGCGTACGGCATTCTTTTTCGTCGTACTTGGGTTTGTCGCCAAATCTGTGCTCTAAGAAGTAGAGCTCAAAATGGTCGGAGTAGTCTGTGATCGGGGAGAAATCCTCGAACACTTCACCGATGCCCTCTTCGATAAAGGCATTGTAGCTGTCTTTCTGGATCTCAACGAGGTCGGGAATATCGATCACTTCGTTGATTGAACCGAATTTTCTTCTTTCGGTCTTACCAAACTTTGAAACGGGTAAATCCATCTTTTAAAAATGCTCCTTACATATTTTTCAGCGATCTACCGAGTATATCTTTTCATCGATAAAAATCGAATTTTACGTTTTCATTTTTTTTGCTTTCTTCGCTTTACTTTTTCCCGCGTATGCGTTATAATAATGTATATAAGAAAGCGCACTAAGCGACATTATACCATGATAGCATAATGATACATTATCTAATTATAAACCCCGAAAAAAAAGATGTCAAGCATTTTTGAAAGGCAATTTAAATTTTTTTAAAAATTTTAAACAGCTTTTACAAGTGAAGTTTACGCAAAGCGTAAGTGAAGTAACTTCGTAGTGAAGTATGTGCTTCGCACAAGTGAAGTTTTTTCGCTTTGCGAAAAAGGTATTGCATTATTCCACAGCTTGCCCCTTTGGGGCATACTTCACTTTTGAACAAAGTTCAAATACTTCACATTAAAGGAGAACTTATGAGAATTGACAAATTTTTAAAAGTATCGCGCATATTAAAGCGTAGAACGGTTGCGCAGGAAGCGTGCGGAGAAGACAAGGTGCTTGTCAACGGCAAGCCCGCCAAGCCCGCCACCAAAATCAAAATCGGCGACGAAGTGGAAATTTTATACGCT
>JAZOPU010000023.1:0-5461 GCA_045655705.1 Candidatus Scatosoma sp. | reverse complement strand
GAAAATTGCCTAATAGAAATCATTTATGATAATGAAGTGGTAAAATCGGGCACGACAAGCGTAAGCTTTACGACGGTAAATAATATGAGATATACTTATTATATCCGCCTTTCGGGGGCAAAGGATATGCCGTTTACAATCAGTTAAATAAAAAACAGGCGACGTTCGTCGCCTGTTTTTTATTTAACCTGTTTGATATCATAGGGTGTACTTTGATACACGAAATAGTTGAGCCAGTTGGAAAAGAGTAGATTTGCGTGCCCGCGCCAAGACACGAACGGCGGTTTTTCGGGGTCGTTATTAGGGAAATAATTTTCGGGAATAGAAATCGGCTTGCCTTGGGAAAGGTCGCGTAAATACTCGTTTTTGAGCGTATCGGCGTCGTATTCAGAGTGCCCCGTGATAAAAATTTGCCGACCGTTTTTGGTGGAGATTGCATACACGCCCGTCTTTTCCGACGAAGCCAAAATTTTCAGCTCGGGGATTTTTTCTATTTCTTCGCGGGGCAGGGTGATATGACGGGATTGCGGTACGAAAAACGCGTCGTCAAAGCCACGGAAAAGAATAGAATTTTTATATTCCACGGTATGGGGGAACACGCCGAAAAGCTTTTCGCTGGTGGGGATTTTGTTGATACCGTAATGATAATACAGCCCCGCAAACGCGCCCCAGCAAATATACATAGTGCTTTGCACGTGCGTTTTGCTCCATTGCATAATTTCGCACAGCTCGTCCCAATATTCCACCTGTTCATACTCCAAAAATTCCAAGGGCGCGCCCGTAATAATCATACCGTCGAAATTTTGGTGTTTGATTTGATCAAACGTTTTATAAAAGGCGAGCAGGTGTTCTTGCGCAACGTTTTTGGATTGATGCGTGGAAGTGTGGATAAGCTCGATTTCCACTTGCAAAGGGGAGTTGCCAAGCAGACGGGAAAATTGCGTTTCCGTCTCTATTTTTTTAGGCATAAGATTAAGAATAAGAATTTTCAAAGGACGGATATCCTGCGTCATTGCGCGCGTTTCCGTCATTACGAAAATATTTTCACTTTCCAGCGTTTTTACGGCAGGTAAATCGTTTGGAATTTTAATAGGCATAATTTGCTCCTTTATGCGTGAAGTATTTGAACTTTGTTCAAAAGTGAAGTATGCCCCAAAGGGGCAAGTTATTGAAATATTCCACAACTTTTTCGCAAAGCGAAAAAACTTCACTTGTGCGAAGCACATACTTCACTACGAAGTAACTTCACTTTTCACGTGGTGAAAAACTTCACTTTTTAAATACAATTTAGTGCTTGCGCGATATCTTCGATAAGGTCTTGATAATTTTCCAAACCGCAAGAGAGCCGAACGAGATCGGACGGCACGCCCGCGGCGATAAGTTCTTCTTCGTTCATTTGTCTATGCGTTGCGCTGGCGGGGTGCAAACAGCAACTGCGCGCGTCGGCAACGTGCGTTTCGATAGCAATCGTTTTGAGTGCTTTCATAAACTTCTCCGCGGCTTTTCTTCCGCCTTTCACGCCAAAGCTCACCACCCCGCAAGTACCGTCGGGCATATATTTTTGTGCAAGGGAGTAGTATTTGTTCGATTGCAAGCCGGGGTAATTTACCCAACCGATATTCTCGTTGCTTTCCAAAAACTCAGCGACCTTTTGCGCGTTCAAACAATGCCGAGGCATACGCACGTGTAAGCTTTCCAAGCCCAAATTCAAATAAAACGCGCTTTGGGGGGATTGCGTACAACCAAAATCGCGCATAAGCTGTGCCGTTGCTTTGGTGATATACGCGCCCGCGTTTCCAAACTTGGTCGCGTAGGTAATGCCGTGATAGCTATCGTCCGGCGTGCAAAGCCCGGGGAACTTGTCCGCGTGCGCCATCCAGTCAAATTTACCTGAGTCAACGATACAACCGCCCACCGCAACGCCGTGACCGTCCATATACTTCGTGGTAGAGTGCGTAACGATATCCGCGCCGTGCTCAAACGGACGGCAGTTGATAGGGGTAGCAAAGGTGTTGTCGATAATCAGCGGAACGCCGTGCGCGTGCGCTGCGTTTGCGAATTTTTCAATATCCAAAACGGTGAGCGCGGGGTTTGCAATCGTTTCCCCGAACACCGCTTTGGTGTTGGGACGGAACGCCGCGTCCAGCTCTTCCTTGGAGCAATCGGGATTGACGAACGTAAAGTCGATACCCATACGCTTCATAGTAACGGCGAACAAATTATACGTTCCGCCGTAAATGCTTGCCGACGAAACGACGTGGTCGCCGTTTCCCGCGATATTGAAAATCGAGAAAAAGGACGCAGCTTGTCCCGACGATAAAAGCATTGCCGCGCTCCCGCCTTCCAGCTCGCAAATTTTTGCTGCAATGGTATCGCAGGTAGGGTTTTGCAATCGCGAATAGAAATATCCGCTCGCTTCCAAATCAAACAATTTTCCCATATCTTCGCTGGTTGCATATTTAAACGTCGTGCTTTGCACGATAGGCACTTGGCGCGGTTCGCCGTTACCGGGGGTATACCCGCCTTGCACGCATTTGGTTTCAATTCTGCTCATTTTCATTACCTCGTGAAATAATTTTCAAAAAAAGTATATCATAAAAGGCACTTTTCCGTCAAGTATTTCGCGGTATAAAAAGCAGGAGATACACCCAAAATAGTAGGTATGAAAAGTATTTCCAAGCCAATACTCCTATTCCCCGTCGCTTTTTGTATAGCGTGCATAGGCTGTAAACCGCCCGCCCCGCCCGAGTATTTAACCGACGCGGTATTTCGGACGGATTTTCGTTCGGTGTATAGTCAAATCGGGGAGAGGGTTACGCTGGATAACGTAAGCGAAACGAACGGCATAGCCTACGCCACGGTAGATAATAAAACCTACGAGCTTGGTATGGATTTTTTATCCATGGCAATGGTATATAATACCGCGCCCACGGAAAATTTCCCCACGGCGGAGAGTGCGTATAACGAGTGGTGGCGACTGTTTATGAAAAGGTGGAACTATCTCGTGCCCGAAGTTCCGCTCTATTCCAATCAATACTACGATATCTATAACGCGAAGATTAACGAGCTAAAAACCAGCCCTTATTGGAGCGTAACGGACGCAATCGTAGGCGCGAGAGTGGTATCGGGCGAAAACGCGGTGGTTTTGGGCAGTAACACCGAGCTTTCGGGCGCTTTCCGCGACGCGTCGTTTGGCAAATCTTCCCCCGGTGCGGCGGATTTAGCCGTGCAAACGCTGACAAGCGGATATAAAACGGTGGAAACCAACCCCGACGGGGTTATGCAGTGGGCAGGGGACGGGATAGTAAAATCGCACGAGCAAACGCAAAACGCGGACGGCACACTCACGTTCACCGTGCAAATAGCGGGCGATCTCACCTTTTCCGACGGCTCGCCGATCACGAGCGAAAACTATCTTGCGCCCTTGCTTGCGGGCAGTAGCGCGGTGATAAGGGAAGCGGGCGGCAGCGACGGGGCAGGGCTTACGATCGTGGGCTACGAGGACTTCCGCGCAAACGACGGTACGCCGTTTGCGGGCGTGCGTATGATAGATAAACACAGCTTTTCCGTGCAAATCAAAAAAGAGTACGCAAATTACTACTACGCCTTGCGCTACGGTGCGTTTTCGCCTATGCCCACCGCGCTGTATTTAGGGGAATACCATATCAAAGACGACGGACAGGGCGCGTATATTGAAAAGGGATTTTATCAAAAAACGCAAAAAAACGGCACGGAAACGTACGTAATGGCGGATAAAATCACAAAAAATATGCAAGATATTTCCACCTTTCCCTACTCTGGTCCATACTACTTGGACGCCTACGACGCGCCCACGCGCACGGCAACGCTCAAACGCAACCGTTTTTATAAAGGCGACGTGCGCGGGAAAGCGGAGATTGATAAAATTTCCTACGTGAAAATCGTATCGCAAACGCAGATAGACGGACTAAAAAAAGGCGGTGTAGACGTGCTTGCGGGCATAACGGGCGGGGAAGAAACACGCGCCGCGCTCGCGATCGTGGACGGGAAGAAATTTAAAGAAACGCACTATGACCGCGCGGGGTATGGCAAGCTTGCGTTTCGGTGTGATTTTTCGCCCACGCAGTTCGCGCACGTACGCCGAGCGATTATGCACACGATTGATAGAAACGAGTTCGCGCAAACGTTCACGGGCGGATACGGAAGCATAGTCCACGCCCCCTACTACGTCGGTTCTACGGCGTATATCGCAAACAAAGACAAGCTAAATTTAAACGAATACGAATATAGCGTGGAGAAAGCGAAAGCGGAGCTTGAAAAGGGCGGATGGGTGTATAACGCGCGCGGTGGGGAATACGACGAAAGCCAAGGCGGTGTGCGGTATAAAAAATTGCAAGGCTACGAGCTTTCGCACGCGAACCTTGCGTATGCTTCCACGGACAATAAATATAAAACGGTGAAAGTGGACGGAGAATATTATATGCCCCTTGTCATCAATTGGATGGGCACGCAACCCAACCCCGTAACCGACCAGCTCATCACGGCTTGGCAAAACAGTCCCAGCGCGGGTGCGCGGATAGGTGCGTATATCACCTACTCGTCTGGGGATATGAACTCGGCGCTATACGGAGAATATCGTCAAATGCCCGCCTACGGATTTAAAAAAGCGCGGTATAGCGCGGTAAACTTTGCCACGGGCTTTACGAGCGCGGTCTACGATCAAGCGTTTTATTGGACGATCGACCAAAATATGTATCAAAGTTACAGCAGTAACTATCTCATGGACGAAGCGGACTTTTACGCGGACGCATAAAAGTGAAGTATTTGAACAAAGTTCAAAAGTGAAGTAGCAACTTCGTCGCAGTGAAGTTTGCCCCTTTGGGGCAAGTTGTGGAATAATACAATAACTTTTTTGCATAGCAAAAAAACTTCACTTGTGCGAAGCACATACTTCACTACGTAGTAACTTCACTTTTCACGAAGTGAAAAACTTCACTTATAAAAGGAGAAGAGTATGTATAAAATTACAGATTTATTCGATTTAGAGCATACCCAAGCAAAGGCATATTTGCAAGAATTTGAAAACCCTTGGGAAGCTTTGGGCGGGATAAAGCAATGTATTCAAAAGTTGGGAACGTCCTTGGATAAAAATGAGTACGACGAGTTTGCGCCCGAAATTTGGGTGCATAAAAGTGCGAAAATCGCACCAACGGCACTACTCAATCCGCCCTGTATTATCGGGGAGAATACGGAAGTTCGGCATTGTGCGTTTATTCGCGGTAGTGCGCTCGTGGGTAAAAATTGCGTGGTGGGGAATTCCGTGGAGCTGAAAAACGTGATTTTGTTCGACAACGTGCAAACGCCACATTATAACTACGTGGGGGATAGCATTTTGGGCTATAAAGCGCATATGGGTGCAGGCTCCATCACGTCCAACGTCAAATCGGACAAAACCCCTGTCACAATCAAAGACGGCGAAGAA
>JAZOPU010000022.1:0-17967 GCA_045655705.1 Candidatus Scatosoma sp. | reverse complement strand
TACTTTTACGAATAGTGATTGGCGAAAACAGGCAAAAAAGGCTTGTTTTTTATTTTTGCGCATTTTTAATTGTCTTCGACTAAAATTCCGTAGCTGTATGGCTGGATAATGATTTCCGTTTCAAAAGCATCGTCGCTTAACAAATCTTTCATTGGCTGAGGTAATTGTATTACGTATTTACGCGACGAATTATTTGTGTAGACGTATAATTTCAAGTTTTCCTTATAACGTTTATAAACGAACAGTCCGTCTTGTGTTATAATTTCCGAAAAATTGCCGTCTTTGAATATTTCTTTATATTCTTGGCGAATTGCACCGATTTTTTGATAAAAGTCGATTAAATATTCATTTTGCTCAGACCAATTATAACAACAACGGCAAAACGGATCAATATGCCCTTCTTGCCCGTTTTCATCACCGTAATAAACGCACGGCACACCGGGCAGGGTAAATTGTAAAACAACAGCCATTTTTAACTTTTCAATGGCTTTTTCTTTGCTTTCTGCGGATAAATACGCCGATTTTTGCGCCATTTCGTCTTTATTTTGACAGTAAATACCACCCAAAACGGTTAAAATTCGTGCCGTATCGTGCGTTCCAAGAATATTCATCAAGCAATCAACCGTTTGTTTGGGATAATGATCGATCAGCGTGCGAATACAACGCAATAAAGGCATTGTATTTCCGCTTTGTATATACGAAATAATCGCGTCTTTCAGCGGATAATTCATAACGCTATCCAGCTCAAAACCGTGCAAATACGCGCGGCGTTTTGAATATGCTACTTTATTAGACGCGTCTTCCCAAACTTCACCGATAATAATCGCGTTGGGATTGCTTTCTTTCACGCATTGACGCAGTTTTTGCAAGAAAAAATCAGGCAATTCGTCCGCAACGTCCAAACGATAACCGCCAATGCCGAACGTAAGCCATTTTTTGAGTACTCCGTCCTTTCCAAATATGAAATTTTGATATTCTTTCGATTGTTCGTTGATTTCGGGCAAAATATCTATTCCCCACCAGCTTTCGTATTTATCGGGGAATGTCTCAAAAGTATACCAAGAATAATACGGAGAATTTTTAGATTGATACGCCCCGACGCTTGGATAATTGCCGTATTTATTAAAATATACGCTATCGTCGCCCGTATGATTGAAAACACCGTCTAAAATCACGCGAATGCCTTGTTTTTCCGCGCTTTGAACGAGAGATAGAAAATCGTCTTCCGTGCCTAAATACGCATCGATTTTCATATAATCCGAAGTATCGTAGCGGTGATTGGAAGCCGCTTCAAATATAGGATTTAAATAAATAACCGTAACGCCAAGCGCTTTTAAATACGGCAATTTTTCTTCAATGCCCTTAAAATTCCCGCCGAAAAAATCGTTGTTGAGCACTTTTCCTTTTGCATTTGGTTTATAAGACGGCAATCCATCCCAATCATTTCGTTGTATACGCCCTTTTATGTCTGGCATAGTACCACTTTTTGCGAAACGATCGGGGAAGATTTGATACATGATCCCGCCTTGAAACCATTCGGGCGTTTGATACGACTTAGCAAACACCGTCAGTTGGAATCCTTTCGGATAAGCCGTGATTTCCCCTTTCGTCATATCGTTACAGGAAATGAAACCAACGCCTTCAAGCGCAAATACGTAGTAATACAGTCCGATATCTTCAATGGAAAGCGAGATTGTCCAACCAAACGACGTTTTCTGCATTGGATAAATCTTTGCCTTTTCGCCGTCTTTATTTAAGTGTAAGGCAGCATTAAAATCGGGGGTAAGGCAATTTCCAGCCGTTACCCCATTCTTTTCGTGCGATTTTAATAAAAACAGATTAAATTCTACCCTTTCGTTTTGACAAATCGCACCCGTTATTGATTTGCAAGCGATATTGAGCGGATCAAAATAAATTTGTATTGCCATAAATAGACCTTTACCAAACGAAAAGCCGTAAATTATTACAGCTTTTCGTTGCGTTTATCTTTATAAGGTAAGTATTGGGCATATTGCCCGATATTATACGATACTTTTGTTTATTCGTGCAAAGCCTTTAAATTCCAAATGTTTTCCGCATATTCTTTGATACTGCGATCCGCGGCAAAATATCCCGCGGCGGCAATATTGCGCAAAGCCTTTTGATTCCAAGACTTTTTATCCGTTGCATACAGCGTTGAGAGTTCTTGTTGCGTTGCAAGGTACGATTGGAAATCCGCCATACACATATATGGATCGGCAACGGGCGCGCCCGTGAGAAGATAGTTCGCAATATCCGCAAACGATTCCCCGTTAAAGCCTACGATCAACGCTTCCACGATTTTCCGAAGCATTGGATCGTTGTTATAATACACGCTTGCTGAATAACCGTTTTGCCAAATCTCCGAAACTTCGTCGGCTTTTAAACCGAAAATGAAGATATTATCTGTACCCACTTTTTCCGACATTTCCACGTTTGCACCGTCCAAAGTTCCGATTGTGAGCGCGCCGTTGATCATAAATTTCATATTACCCGTACCGCTCGCTTCTTTTCCTGCTAGCGAAATTTGTTCGGAAATTTCCGATGCAGGCATCAATGCTTCGGACATGGTTACGTTATAATCTTCCATATATACCACGTTAAGCTTTGCTGCAATCTTGGGTTGTTTTCTGATCTCTTCGGAAAGATAGCAAATGAGTTTGATTATCTTCTTTGCCATATAATACCCTGCTGCCGCTTTCGCCGCAAAAATATACGTTTTGGGTTGCATAGGCGCGTCGGGATTTTCTTTTAAAATCAAGTAGTCGTGAATGATATGCAAAACGTTCAAAAGCTGGCGTTTATACTCGTGCAAACGCTTTGCTTGCACGTCGAACAGCGTGTTCGGATCAATAATCACGCCCTGTTTTTTATAAGCAAACTCCGCGAATTGCTTTTTCTTAATCGCTTTAATTTCGTCTAAACGCTTTAAAACGCTTGCATCATTTTCAAATTTCTTGAACGAGGCGAGCTTTGACGCGTCTTTTGCATACCCTTCCCCAATGCAGTCATTTAAAAGCGCACAAAGTTCGGGATTGGATTGATTTAACCATCTTCTATGCGCAATACCGTTGGTAACGTTCGTGAACTTTTCGGGGGTATAATCATAGAAATCCTTAAAAATGCTTTGTTTGATGATATCGCTATGCAAGCCCGAAACCCCGTTCACGTGATGCGAGCCGTAAACGGACAGGTTTGCCATTTTTACGATATTATAGGACATAATTGCCATACGGGAAATTTTATCCCAATCCCCGGGGAAACGAGTCCACAAATCTTCGCAAAAACGACGGTTGATTTCCTTTAATATGCTATAAATACGGGGCAATCTACGCGCAATCAAATCTTCAGGCCACGTTTCCAACGCTTCGGAAAGAACCGTATGATTGGTGTAGGCACAAACGGACGTCGTGATCTCCCAAGCTTCTTCCCAGCTCATCGCGTTTTCGTCGATCAAAAGTCGCATAAGCTCGGGGATCGCGAGTGCAGGGTGCGTGTCGTTGAGATGAATTGCCGCCATTTTCGGCAATAATTTCAAAGACCCGTATCTTCTCTTGTGGTCGGCAAGAATGTTTTGTAACGACGCGGAAACAAGGAAATATTGCTGTTTTAAACGCAACGATTTCCCTTCTACGTGATTATCCGCAGGATAAAGAACCTTGGATATTAAATCCGCTTCGTTGTCTTCTTTCATAACGGAAGTGTAATCGCCTTGCGAGAACAGCTTCATATCAAAGTTTTGCACGCTACGCGCTTTCCATAACCGAAGTACGGACACGGCTTGGCTATCGTAGCCTGCCACCATCATATCATAAGCCACCGCTTGCACTTCTTTTGCATCGCGGTAAATGGTTTCTAAACCGTTTTCCGTCCACTTTTCTTCGATATATCCGTCGAATTTAACGGTAAATACTTTGTCGCTACGTTGCGTAAGCCAAGTTTCGCCCCCGGGAAGCCAAACGTCGGGAAGCTCCGTCTGCCAACCGTCTACAATTTTTTGCTTGAAAAGACCGTAGTCGTAGCGTATGGAAAAGCCCATTGCGGGATAATCGCCCGTTGCCAAAGCGTCGAGAAAGCAAGCCGCTAAACGCCCTAAACCGCCGTTGCCAAGCCCTGCATCGGGTTCTAATTCATACAGGTCTTCAAGGGTAACGTCATAATCTTTCAAAGCCTGTTCAAAAACGTCTTTTACGCCCAGATTATAAACGCTGTTTTTGAGCGATCTACCCATCAAAAATTCCATACAAAGATAATATACCCTTTTTGCCTTTTTGCCTTTGGTTACAGTGTGGAATTTATGTCTTTTTTCAAGCATAATATCTCGCACGCTCATAACGACCGCTTTATAAAGCTGGTCTTTGCGTGCTTCCGACGGTGCAACACCGAAATAGCGCGAAAGTTTGCCTTGAATAAGCTCTTTCGCGACTTGTCCTGTGATTTGTTCTTTTTTCATATAAAACTCTCCTGAAAATTTTTCCTCTCGTAAGCCGAAGTAGCTCTCACCCTTTTCCCTTATCTCACCACGCTTTTAACGTGTCTATATACAATTTTTTATAATCGTCAGCCGAGCGCGCCCACGAAAAATCCGTCGTTGCCGCCTTTTGCATTAAGGCTTTCCACTCTTTGTCGTTTTTATACAAGTCAAGTGCCTCGTGAACGACGTATAACATATCGTAGGGATTGCAAGAAGCGAACGTAAACCCGTTTCCGCCTGCGCCGTAGGGCTTGATACTGTCGTATAATCCGCCCGTTTCCCGAACGATTGGAACGGTCGCATAACGGGACGCAATCATTTGCGATAATCCACAAGGCTCACTCACGGAAGGCATTAAGAACATATCCGCGCCTGCATAAATTTTTCTGGATAAATCGCCGTTGAACGCAATATTAATAGACGATTTCCCTTCGTACCTGCGCCCTAAATCTTTAAAATATTCTTCGTAGGCAAAATCCCCCGTGCCTAACAATACGAACTGTACGTCTTCGTGCAAAATATCTTCCGCAACCGTTTTTATAAGTTCAATTCCTTTATGGGAAACAAGGCGCGAGATCATAGCGATCACGGGCACGTCTTTTACGGGCAAACCGAGCATTTTTTGCATTTCTGCTTTGCAAACCGCTTTATTTTCCAAGTTCTCCGCATCGAAATTTGCGAACAACGCTTTATCCGTTGTAGGGTTATAAGAACTAACGTCGATACCGTTGAGTATTCCCGTTAATTTATTTTCGTTCCTACGGATAATATCCTGCAAACCGTGTGCGTATTCCGCGGTTTTTATCTCGTTTGCATAGGTGGGGCTTACTGTGGAAAACCGTTCGCTACATTCGATTGCCGCTTTCATAAGATTGATACAGTTATCATACTCCATAAGCGAACGGTATTCGTCGGATATACCGAACAAATCGCCGAGAATATCCAAAGAAAATTTACCTTGGTATTCGATATTGTGAATGGTAAACAGTGCATGGATAAATTGATATTCCACGCGCTGGCAATAGATAGTTTTTAAATAAATTGCCGCAAGCGCCGCTTGCCAATCGTGGCAATGCAACACGTCGGGATAAAAATCGATAAACGGCAAGATTTCCATTACGCTACGCGAAAAGAACGCAAAACGTTCGCCGTCGTCGTAATATCCATAGCACCCGGGGCGTTTAAAATAGTATTCGTTGTCGATAAAATAATACGTAACCCCGTTTTCACAGCACGTGAAAATACCGCAATACTGATTTCTCCACGAAAGCGGAACGTAGATATTCCCCAAAAACGCCATTTTACGGCGCAGTTCCGCTTTGATATCCGAATACAAGGGCAGTACCACGCGAATATCGTATTCAGGATCGCTTGCCAATGCTTGGGGCAACGATCCGATCACGTCCGCCAACCCGCCCGTTGCGATAAACGGTCTTGCTTCGGACGCCACGAATAAAATTTTACGTTTGTTTTTCAAAGACGGCTCTACCGTCGTTTCTGTTTTGGGAAATTCCCCACTCCCCTTTATTATCTTAACGTTCGTCGATTTTTTTTCAGTCATACTCCGCTCCTTATAATCTCGTGCCTTTGGGTATATAATACGGTAACGCTGTGCAACCGCCAAGCGTCTTTTGATTGCTCACAACCACGTTTTTATCCGTGATTACACTATCCAAAGAAGTATTTTGACCGATAATGTTATCTTGCATAAGAATACAATTACGCACGACAGCGCCTTTTTCTACCTTTACCCCGCGGAACAATATGGAATTTTCCACAAAGCCTTCGATTTCACAACCGTCGGAGATCAAAGAATTTTTTACAACCGCTTCCGCACCGTATTTCGTCGGTGCGCTATCCTTAACCTTGGTGTAAATATCCCGTTCCCCGAATAATTCGTCGCGAACATCTTTATCCAAAAGCTCCATATTGTGTTTATAATACGCAGCCATACTGTCGATCCCCGCATAATAGCCTTTAAAATCATAACGATAAATTTTCAAGCTATTGATTTGTTTGATAAGTATATCGCTTTCAAAGCTCACAAATCCGTGCGTGGTGGAATCTTCCACAAGATTGAGCAGGAACTGACGATTGATAACCATCGTATTGATAAAAATGTCCGCTTTCGTACCTTCTTCCACGTGCGGAGAGAGTTTGATTTCACCAATTCTGCCGTTTTCGTTTGCGGAAATAAGCATAAAGTCCGCGCGGTTGCCTACTTTCCCAAAATGCGTTACAAGCGTGATATCCGCGTTATTTTTTTCGTGCTCGCTAATAACGTCTTGAATGTCTAATTTCATAACGCCGTCACAATCGGTAAGCACCACGTATTTTTCCTTACGGCGATTTAAAAAGCCCGTAATACTATTGAGCGCTTCCAAACGCGTTGCATACAGCTTATCACTCTTTTCCGAGAACGGCGGTAAGAGAATAAGCCCCCCGTCTTTTCTCGCAAGATCCCATTCTTTACCGCTACCGATATGATCGATCAAAGAACGGTAATTATTACTTGTCATAAGCCCCACCGTTGTGATACCCGAATTGATCATATTGGAAAGCGCAAAGTCGATAATACGATATCTTCCGCCGTAGGGAATAGATGCCATCGTTCTTCTACGAACGAGTTGGGGTACGTTTTCTTCGTGTAAATTCGCAAAAATAACGCCAATTGCTGATGTAGTCATAACTTTCTCCCTCCCTTACGCTAAAATATCTTTTTCGTGTTTTTGACCTTCGCGAACGGTTACGTTATCGGCAACCGTAAGTCCCCTGCCAAGCACAACGATTTCTGCATTTTCGTCTTTTTCCACACCGATTACGGCATTTTTACCAACGGTTACGTTTTCGTCGATAATTGAATAGGAAACGATTGCGCCTGTCTTGATCACGCTGTTTGCAAGCACTACGGCGTCTTTGACCACCGCACCCTTTTCCACGATAACGTTGCTACCGAGTATGGAATTCTCCACTTTTCCGTCAATCTCGCAACCAAGCGCGACCATAGAATTTTTCAGCGAACCGTCTACACCTACGTGTTCAGGCGGTGCTAAGGGGTTACGCGAATGAATTTTCCACGCTTTATCGCTTACGTCGAACTCGGGATTGTCGCCAAGCAAATCCATATTCGCCTGCCAAAGCGAAGCAATTGTTCCCACGTCTTTCCAATACCCTTTAAAACGGTAGGAGAACATTTTTTCGCCTGACTGCAACATAGCAGGCAAAACGTCTTTTCCGAAATCCTTGGAAGAATTGGGGTTTTTATCGTCCGCTTCGAGATATTTGAATAATTTTTCCGCGGTGAAGATATAAATACCCATAGATGCGAGCGTGCTCTTAGGCTGTTTGGGCTTTTCTTCAAATTCATAAATCGAACCGTCGGGGTTGGTGTTGAGAATACCAAATCTCGACGCTTCTGAAAGCGGTACTTCGATTGCGGCGATCGTACAATCCGCGCCCGTGTCTTTGTGCGCTTTGAGCATAGCCGCATAGTCCATTTTATAAATATGATCCCCCGAAAGAATCAGCACGTATTCGGGATTATACATTTTCATAAAATGCAAATTTTGATAGATTGCATTCGCCGTGCCCTCATACCAAGAAGAGTTGGTTTTTGCCTGATACGGCGACAAAATATGTACGCCACCGTACGTTCTGTCCAAATCCCAAGGCTGTCCGTTGCCGATATACTCGTTTAACACGAGCGGTTGGTACTGCGTGAGCACGCCCACCGTATCAATTCCCGAATTTACACAGTTGGAAAGCGGAAAATCGATAATACGGTACTTCGCTCCGAATGCAACCGCAGGCTTGGCGATATTCGTCGTAAGCGCATACAAACGGCTCCCTTGCCCGCCCGCCAATAACATTGCTACGCATTCTTTCTTTCTTTGCATGTGATACCCCCTAAATCAATTGATTTTTGTTAAATATACGCAAGTCAGTTTCGGGAGATCGAAGGTTATCGAATACTCCTTCCCGTGGCTAAACGATTTTTTGGTTTTAAAAACGTACTTTCGCATTTGCCCGTTTCCGCCAAAGCGTTTATGATCGCTATTAAATATCAAACGGTATTTTCCCTTTGGCAATCCGAGCTTATAATCTTTATAATCTTCTCCGGAAAAATTAAGCAACACAACGACCGCATTCCCCTTTTTATCCTTTCGTTGATAAGCAAGGAAATTCCTATCATTATCGTCGGGAGCGAGCCATTCAAAACCGTCCCAACTATCTTCAATCTCATAAAAAGCTGGCGTGTTTTTGTATATCGTATTCAGCGTTTGTACGGTAAAAGAAAGTTTTTTATGCAAAGGATAATCTTTCAAGAAAAACTCCAAGCCTTCTTTATACGCCCATTCTTTAAACTGTCCGAACTCCGAACCCATGAAATTCAGCTTTTTCCCCGGGTGTGACATCATATACCCAAAAAACGCACGAACGCCTGCAAATTTTTCTTCATACGAGCCGGGCATTTTGCCGATAAGCGACATTTTTCCGTGCACGACTTCGTCGTGAGAAATGGGAAGTACGTAATTTTCCGAAAACGCGTACATCATAGAAAACGTCAGTTTGTTATGCTCGTGTTTTCTAAAAAACGGATCTGTTTTCATATACGAAAGCACGTCGTTCATCCAACCCATATTCCACTTAAAGTTAAAGCCCAAGCCCCCCATATAGGTAGGTTTAGTGATCATTGACCACGCCGTGGATTCTTCTGCTATCATTAACACGTTAGGATAAAAGGAAAAGACGGCTTCGTTTAAACGCCGAAGAAACGCCATCGCTTCCAGGTTTTTATTTTCCCCGTATACGTTAGGTACCCACTTGCCAGGCTCTTTGTCATAGTCTAAATATAACATAGAAGCCACGGCGTCTACGCGCAGTCCGTCCACGTGGAATTTTTCAAAGAAAAACAACGCGCTGGAAATAAGAAAAGACATTACTTCTTTTCTTCCAAAATCAAACTGTCTCGTACCCCAACTGCGATTTTCCATTCTGTCCCATTGCGACGACTCGTATAACGGCGCACCGTCGAATTCGTATAAGCCAAACGCGTCTTTGGGGAAATGCGCAGGCACCCAATCTAAGATTACCCCTATCCCTTCGCGGTGAAAGCTATCAATCAAATGCATAAAATCTTTGGGTGTGCCTTGGCGGGAAGTAACGGCGAAATATCCCGTGACTTGATACCCCCACGATCCGTCGAACGGATACTCAGTTACGGGCATAAATTCCACATGCGTGTATCCCATTTCTTTCACGTAAGGAATGAGTGTTTTTTCAAGTTCTCGATAGGTCAAATAACTACCGTCTTCGTGCATTTTCCAAGACAAAAGATTTACTTCGTACACGTTCATAGGCGACGCATAAATATTGGTATGCTTGCGCTTGTCCAAATATTCCTTATCCGACCATTTAAAACCGTTCAATTTATAGAGCTTAGAAGCGTTTGCATTCGTCGCATCAGGCGTTTCCGCGTGAAAAGCAAACGGATCCGCTTTATACAGCGTTCGCCCGTCTTTCGTTTTGATACAATATTTATATGCGTCAAACTCTTTCAGCCCAGGGATAAATAACTCAAACGTTTCCCCATCAATCATTCGTTGCATATAATGCGAAGTTTCATTCCAAGCGTTAAAATCCCCAATGACGGAAACACTCTCCGCCCTCGGAGCCCAAACGCGAAAAATAAAACCGCGCTTTTTATTGCAAGATACGCAATGTGCCCCCATCAATTCATACGCTTTAAAATTCTCGCCGTGATGAAATAGATGTAAAGGCATATTCGTATCAAATAAGCTCATAAAACCTCCGAGTTATGCAATAAAAAACGCGTTTGGGCGTTATATGATATTTATTTAATAATATTATACAACATTTCGCGGAAAATATCAAGGGTATGCAATAAAATTGTGGAAAATTTTTTTGGATATTTCGGTAAAAATAAGCAAAAAAGTTGCAAATTTTGACAGAAAATAATAGTATGCCAGACATAATAATTATGCCTTGCGTGGCAATATAATTATGTTTGACATAGTACAATTTATATAGAAAAAAGCAGGGATTGCCCTATGTTTCAATCGACCAATTCCCTGCATTTTTAATGTTTATATTATGTTTCACGAAGAATGTTTCACGCCATATCTCTAAGAATGGATAAAATCAATGTTTTTAAAAGTTCTTCCGTTCCGTCATTGATAACAACGATTGCCCCTGCCCTTTCAAGTTTTTCTTTTACGTCTGCTTTGTCATAATCGTATTGTGCACGTATACGCGAACGCACGAGATTTTCACTTGCCCCATCTCTATTGCAAACGGAGGCAATCCTATCTGGCAATGAGCGCAATATTACGATAAACGCATCAAAATCCTTTTGGTAATCCCCTTCTAAAAGCAAAGGAACTTCGGCAAAAACAAATCCGTCTTTGTGCTTTTCCATCTTTTCTTTTAAGGATTGCATTATTTTAGGGTGCGCAATAGCATTCAACCTTGCAAGCCGACGGTCATTATTGAAAACTTCGTTTGCAAGCTTTTCTTTATTTATTTTTCCATCTTCAACAACGTTTGGAAGCATACGCTTTACTTCTTCCACGTAATCAGCCTGTTTTATAAGCTCTTTATATATTTCATCACAGGAATACACGGGATATCCCGCGTCTTTCAATATACGAAGCGCCGTGGATTTTCCGCTACCAATCCCGCCTGTTATGGCAATACTCTTCTTCATTTAATTCCTCACTGTAAAAAGTTTCACGTAAAATGTTTCACATTATTTGCTTTCAAACCAATTTTGACCGATGCCAACTTCCACCGTTAAAGGCACGCGAAGTGAAACGGCGTTTTCCATTTCTTTTTTCAAAATCTCCGATACTTTTTCCGCTTCGTTTTTAGGGCAATCAATAACCAATTCATCGTGGACTTGCAAAACGAGTTTGGCTTTATGGCCCCCGTCTTTTAAAGCGTGAAACACGTTGATCATTGCAATTTTAATAATATCCGCGCTCGAACCTTGCAAGGGCATATTCATTGCCGCACGCTCCCCAAAGGCGCGTACGTTACGATTGGAAGATTGCAATTCCCCGATCACGCGCCTGCGCCCGCTAAGCGTTGTTACAAAGCCGTCTTTGGTGGCATCTTCCACGTTTTTTCGCATATACGATTGTACGGAAGAATACGTTTTAAAATATTTATCAATATACGCTTGGGCTTGTTTTGCGGAAATGCCCAAATCCTGCGAAAGACCAAACGCGCTAATGCCGTATATAATACCAAAATTGACCGCTTTTGCCTGACGGCGCTCATCAGACGTTACTTTATCAAGAGACTTATCAAACACCTGCGAAGCCGTGGTGGCGTGAATGTCTTTTTCTTCGCAATATGCACTAATTAATTCCTTACATTCGGAAAAATGCGCCAGCAATCGAAGTTCTATTTGCGAATAGTCGGCATCTACCAGCACGTTTCCTTCACTTGCCATAAACAGTTTTCTAATCTCCTTTCCCTCATCAGTGCGAACGGGAATATTTTGAAGATTTGGGTTCAAGCTGGAAAGTCGCCCCGTTGCGGTTACGATTTGATTATACGTCGTGTGCACTTTTCCGTTTCTAATCAATGGCTTAAAGCCTTCGATATAGGTTGAATATAGTTTTTGAACCTTGCGATAGCGCAATACCAGCCGTACGATCTCCGATTCTTCGGCATATTTTTCCAATTCTTCCGCCGTTGTTTTATAATTTTTACTTTCCTTGTTCTTTTTGCTACCCTTGCCGATTTTTAATTTTTCAAAAAGGATTTTTCCAAGCTGTTGTGTGGAATTGATATTAAATTCTTCCCCTGCCAAGGCGTAAATTTTTTGTGCAATCTCCACCCGCTCGGCATTGTAGCGCAAAGACAAGCTTTGCAAGTTTTTTTCGTCTACACAAACACCCTGCACTTCCATATCGAACAAAACAGGCACGAGCGGAAGTTCGATTTTTTCATATAAATCTCTTTCTTTTGTATTCAGCTTTGCCAAGTAGTATTTCCAAAGCCATATGAGCGCATACGCCTTATTGTTTTCGGGCAAGCCATAATAATTGATACAAAATTGTAAGCTTTCCGAATTTCCAAGTCCTTCGGCAATGCAACGCAAAATCGCCACGTCTTCAAAGCCCGCTAAAAAGGCAATATCAAGACTTTTTAATCTATGCATAACTTCTTTCGCGTTGTAGGCAATCACGCGTTTTTGCCCCGAATAAATCGCTTGAAAGAGCGGTTGCAGGGCATAATCAAAGAAACCCGCATCTAAAAGCTCTCTTTTTACAGGTAAAACATATTCGGTAACCGTTTCCAAGGTTTCGTTTGAAAATAACGTGAAACGGAATTCCAGCGGCGACCAATCGCACGCAACGTGCAAAGCCGACGAGTTTTTAACGTATGCGACCGCTTCTTCCACCGTTTGCGGGTAAATTTCTTCAATTTTTACTTGCTTTTGCGGTTCTTGCTCTTGCGTTTCTTGTTCTTCAAAAATGTTCATTGCATTGAGCGTTTTGAATTCAAGCCGTGCAAAAACTTCTTTTACCGCATGTGAGAAAGGCGTTTTTAATAAACAATCCCCCAAGGTAACGTCTATGGGCGCGCTTGTATCAATCGTTGCAAGCTTATACGAGAAATAAGCCGTTTCCTTGTTTTGTTCAAGCTTTGTATGCAACGCGCCCGTGATTTCGTCTAAATGTGCGTAAATCTCGTTTAAACTCCCGTATTTAGCTATCAAGCCCATAGCCGATTTTTCGCCAACGCCCGCAACGCCGGGGATATTGTCCGATTTATCGCCCATAAGCGATTTTAAATCAATCACTTGCGTGGGCGTAAGTCCCGTTTCGTCCTTGAAGTTTTCACTTGTAAGCTCTAAAATATCGCTAACGCCTTTGCGTGTATAACAAACGTTCGTCGTATCGTCTACGAGCTGATAAGAATCCCTGTCCCCCGTGTAGATATACGTTTGAATTTGAAATTTCTTTGCAAGCGTACCGATCACGTCGTCCGCTTCATAGCCTTTGAGTTCGCAAATTTTAATGCCCATAGCCCGCAAAACGTCTTTTAAAACGGGCATTTGGCGCGCAAGATCGTCAGGCATAGGCTTTCTACCTGCCTTATAACCATCATACATTTGATGACGGAACGTGGGCGCGTGTAAATCGAACGCTACGGCAAAATGCGTAGGCTTTTTATCGTCGATAATGCGCAATATCAGTTTAATAAACCCAAACACCCCGTTGGTTGGTAAACCGTCGGACGTTGTAAAAACAGGCGTTGCATAGAACGCACGATTGAGCAAGCTATTCCCGTCGATAAGCACTAATTTTTCCATAAATGCATTTCCTTATATACAGTATTGCAAACTTTCATATCTATTTTACCACGAATTGAAAAAAATCGCAAGAAAAAAGACCGTCCTTAAACGGTCTTTTGGTGCCGAAGGTGGGACTTGAACCCACACGGTATCACTACCAACGGATTTTGAGTCCGTCGCGTCTGCCATTCCACCACTTCGGCGCTTACTGAAAGCTTTTATATTATATAAGATAACGTAAAAAAAAGCAAGCGTTTCAAAGGGTGTTTTTTAAAATTTTTAATTTTTTTATTTCTTTTTATTTATTGACTTATGAATGAATATATACGCACAAATTAAAACCGCTACGGAAAGGGCTAAAATCGCAAACATTACCCCTAGCGAAACTTGATTGTCAAAGAAATATACGTTACAGTCAATCGAGTCTTTCAGTCCCGTTATCAATTCTTTTGGCAAACCGCTATTTTCCATTTCTGCAAACACACCGCGTGTGGCGTGATTTCTAAACAGCGACGTTGCATACGTCCCAGGCAAAAAGGAAATGACCTTTTGCAACCCGCTACCAAAAGACGATATGGGCATATACGCCCCGCAAATAAATCCATAGCACGAGCTTACAATGGAACCAACGGCGGAAATTTGCCCTTGTGAGTTCAAAAATACGTTGATAATCGACGAAAGCGCAGTTCCAAAGCTTACCGTTAAAAGAATATCTAATATCAAAAACAAAACGTCGGCAAAGGAAAGATACCAACCCACACACGCAAGGTATACCAAACACGCCGTCATCGCCACAAAACAAACGATCAACGTGGATATCGTCGTCGCGATATAATATCCAAGCGCAAGCGTGGTTTTTTTGATAGGTGAAATAATTAGGTCGTTATGCGCCCCACTCACTTTATCTTGCACCATAAGCAAATTCGAGCAAAAAGAAACGGTTACGCAAGAAACCGCGAGCAAGGACGAAAAAAGCTGTCCGCCAACCAACCCGCCTATAAGCTCTTCCGATACGGTAAATCCCGCAGGTAATGCGGAAAGAAAACTGTCGCGATACACGTTGCCAAGAAAGGTTACGTATAAAACGAGCAATATAAGCGGCGTGATCAGCGAGGTGAACAACATTCCCTTATCCTTAAAAAACAGTTTAATATTGCGTTTTACCATTGCTTGCAATTCTTTCATTTTTGTTCATCTCCTGTCAAAGATTTGCCCGTGACGGCAAGAAATACGTCGTCCATTTTCCCTTTGATAATCTCATAATCCACAAAAAGCCTTGGATTTTTCACGATTAACTCGGTCGCCTTTGCCGTGTTTGCTACAAAAATTTTATATCCCGAACCGCTCTTTTCAAACGGCACGCCAAGCGATTGCACATCCTTTTCCGAAACGTTATAAACGGTTATGCAATCCCCTGTATATTCGTTTTTTAAGGCAAGAGGCGTGCCTTCGGCGGCAATTTTGCCGTGATCGAGAATAACCACGTAATCCGCTTCCGCAGCTTCTTCCATATAATGCGTAGTTAAAAACACCGTCATGTTTTGTGTTTTTCTTAAATCGTTGACGATATTCCATAAAAGTTTACGCGTTTGCGGGTCTAATCCCGTCGTAGGCTCGTCTAAAATGAGAATATTGGGGTTATGCAACAACGCACGAGCAATGTCCACACGCCGTCTTTGTCCGCCTGAGAGTTTCCCTACCGCTCGCGAGAAAAGATCCTTAAAATCCAATAACGCACCCAACTCTTCCAAGCGTTTCTCAAAAGCTTGCCCGTGAATACCGTAAAGCGACGCGCGATGCTCCAAATTTTCCCGCACGGACAACGCCTTATCCAAAACCGAATTTTGGAACACGACGCCGATTTCTTTTTTAATCGCTTCCACGTTTTTATCAAGGTTTACACCGTTGATAAACACTTCTCCGCCATCTTTCGACAAGCAACCGCACATAATAGAAATCGTCGTGCTTTTTCCTGCTCCGTTTTCTCCTAAAAACGCAAAAAGCTCCCCGCGTTTAACCTTAAACGACAAGTCCTGCACGGCTTTCACGTCTTTAAAGCTTTTATATAAATGCTTAATTTGAATGATCGTTTCCATATTTGCATCTCCCACAATTGATATTAAAATGATATCACAATATTATCACGTTGTCAAGTGTTTTGTAAAGATTTTATAAAAAAAACGTAGCTTGGGCAATTTTACCCAAGCCACGCGTGCGTTATTTTAAGTTTTACGCTTTCATTGCTTGTTCGATTGCAACGGCGCAAGCAACCGTCATACCAACCATGGGGTTGTTACCAGCACCAATCAAGCCCATCATTTCTACGTGTGCAGGAACGGACGAGCTACCCGCGAACTGTGCGTCGGAGTGCATTCTGCCCATCGTGTCCGTCATACCGTAGGAAGCAGGACCTGCCGCCATATTGTCGGGGTGGAGCGTTCTACCCGTACCGCCACCGCTTGCAACGGAGAAGTATTTCACGCCGTTTTCGTTACACCATTTTTTATACGTGCCTGCAACGGGGTGTTGGAAACGCGTGGGGTTGGTGGAGTTACCCGTGATCGAAACGCCAACGTTTTCAAGCTTCATAATTGCAACGCCTTCGGGAACGGAGTCCGCACCGTAGCATCTTACTTTTGCTCTATCGCCTTCGGAGAACGCTTTTTCGTATACGATTTTTACCGTTTCGGTTGCGTGATCAAATTCCGTTTCTACGAACGTGAAGCCGTTAATTCTCGAAATGATATACGCTGCGTCTTTACCAAGACCGTTCAAAACTACGCGCAAGGGTTGTTTTCTTACTTTGTTTGCGTTGAGCGCGATAGAGATTGCGCCTTCTGCCGCCGCGAAAGATTCGTGACCTGCAAGGAAACAGAAACATTCCGTTTCGTCGGACAAAAGCATCGAACCAAGGTTACCGTGTCCAAGCCCAACTTGTCTGTTTTGCGCAACCGAACCGGGGATACAAAACGCTTGCAAACCGATACCAATCGCCGCCGCTGCGTCCGCCGCTTTCACGCAACCTTTCTTGATTGCGATCGCCGAACCTACGGTATATGCCCAAACTGCGTTTTCAAAGCAGATAGGTTGTCCTGCACGAACGATCTTGTCGCAATCTACGCCTTTAGCAAGGCAAATATCTCTACATTCTTCCACGGAAGAAATGCCGTATTCTTTCAATACGCCGTTGATTTTATCAATTCTTCTCTCATAGCCTTCAAATAATGCCATTTTGCTTGTCCTCCTTACTCTTTACGAGGGTCGATAAATTTAACTGCGCCTTGTTCCGCGCTAAATCTACCGTAGTGCCCCATCGCTTTTTGATACGCTTCGTTGGGTTCCATACCTTTCTTAATAAAGTCGGTCATTTTACCAAGCGAAACGAATTCGTAACCGATAACTTCGTTGCTCGCGTCAAGCGCAAGACGGGTTACGTAGCCTTCTGCCATTTCCAAATAACGAACGCCTTTTTGAAGCGTGGAATACATCGTACCCACTTGCGAACGGTGTCCTTTACCCAAGTCTTCCAAGCCCGCACCAATGGAAAGTCCGTCGTCGGAGAACGCGGATTGCGAACGTCCGTATACGATTTGCAAGAAAAGTTCTCTCATTGCGGTGTTGATTGCGTCGCAAACAAGGTCGGTATTGAGCGCTTCCAAAGGCGTTTTACCAGGTAAAATTTCAGCAGCCATTGCCGCGGAGTGCGTCATACCCGAGCAACCAATCGTTTCGACCAACGCTTCTTGAATGATACCTTGCTTGATATTCAAGCTCAACTTACAAGCACCTTGTTGAGGTGCGCACCAACCGATACCGTGCGTGAAACCGCTGATATCTTTGATTTCTTTCGCATGAATCCACTTGCCTTCTTCAGGAATAGGAGCATTTTCATGACGAGCAACGCCTGCGCCTTTTGCAACGCAGTACATCTGTTGAACTTCTGACGATATTGTCATTTGAGATTCCTCCAAAAAATTTTTATTCTATTTTATTTTGTTTGATTTCTTCGGGTTATTTTAGGAAAATACCCAAAATTTCCCTTATACCAACTATTAGTATAACACATTTTTTTATAAAATTCAACTATGCGAGCAATATTTTTTTGTATTTTTTAGCTTTTTTTTAATTTTCTGTAATTTGCAAA
>JAZOPU010000021.1:0-29102 GCA_045655705.1 Candidatus Scatosoma sp. | reverse complement strand
CATAAAAAAACGCCCCGCGGAAGCGGGGAGAATGGATTATTGTTCAATCACCTGAAAAAGCGCCCACGAGAAGCAATCCGCCCTCGACGATCGTGAATGCACCGCCGAGCAAAAACACCCACGAAGCGGTGTTGCCCTGATTAAATAAAAACAGCGTGCCAATCACGAGAAACACGGCGGGTATGGCGTATTCGCAAAGGGTGTAGAACAGCGACGAACAGGTGTCCTTGTATCGTATTTTTTCGTAGAGAAGCAATATCCCTGCAATAATAAGCAAGGCAGCGACGACGTATAACACCGCGCCGACGATCACCCAACCGCATAAAATGACGACGAGCCCAACGACAAGCTTGATAACCGCAGGCGGGAACAACCGATCGAATAAATCCATAATCCCGAACGCAATCAAGCCAACCCCCACGACGGTCATTAAAATACTAACGAGTTTTCCGCGCAACACGATAAGCAACACGCCGAGCGCGATTGTGAGTAGTGCCGTTATAATCTTTTCCGTTTTTTTCATAGCAATCTCCTTATTTATCCTATGCAACGCAAGGAAAAATATGCCTAACCAAACCGTTTTTCCGATTTTTTGGCACGTGCACTTTTGCGGTTTTCCCCGCAAAAACGCCACCTGCAAGGAGATCGCTTTTGAATATATTGTATTATATGCAAACCTTGCAAAAAAATGCAACTTTTTTGCAGGGTTTATGATTATTAGCCTGACGGGAATTAAACCCTACAAGGTTTTAATTCCCGTCAGGCTAAAATTCCGTTACGCGAAGATTGGCAAGCACTTCTTCGTATTTATCTTTGGTGAACGATACTTTGCCCGTCGTCATCACCGTCGCCGTACCAGCCGCCACGCCCGAGCGCAATATCTCGCAAATGGGTGCGTCTTGGGCAAGCTTCAACGCCGCTGCTGCGACCATTCCATCGCCCGCGCCCACCGTGGAATTCATAGCGACGTTAATACTCTTACAATAATAATTACGCGTGCCGTCGGTGATGACCGCGCCTTGCTTTCCAAGCGATAAGAGTACCCGTTTCGCACCGCGGTCGAGCAGTTCGTAGCAAGCGGAAAGCATATCTTCCTTGCTTTGGATATGCCTACCCAGCGTGTGTTCAAGTTCGTCAAGGTTGGGCTTCACGAGATCCGCGCCTTCTTTGAGTGCTTCAAACATACGCTGTCCCGTCGCGTCGACAATCTTTAAACAATTTGGCGCAACAGCGCGGGAAAGCTTGCCGTAGAAGTTATCGGGAATGCCGTGTGGCAATCCGCCCGAAAGCACCGCCACTTTATTTTTCGCGGAAAGCATACGCACCATGGCAAGCACTTCTTCCGCTTTTTCTTTGCTTACCTCTTCGCCTACGTCGTTGACTTCGGTGAGCATGGATCTACGGTCGATAAATTTATAATTCTCCCGAACGCGCCCCTTATTCCAAACGAACGTGAACGGCACGCCTTCTTTATCGAGTGCGTTTTCAAACGCATACCCGTTTTCGTTATACATTATCCCCGTCGCATACGAATCGCCCTGCAAACGTTTTACGCCAATCGCCACGTTGAGCGCTTTGCCCCCGAACGTAACGTTTTTGCTTTTTACAACGTTGGTCTTGCCGATATTGAAAGCGTCAAGCTCTATCGTGACGTCCATACACGGACTCATACAAACCGTTAAAATCATTTTCCCTTTCTCCTTAGCCTAATGCTACTTATCACATATATATTATATAACACTTTTTTATATTTTTCAATACAAAACGGAAAATTTTTCCTAAAAATCACAAAAAAGCCGTGAAAAAACCGTTCCCGCCAAGGAAACGGTTTCGCTTTCGTGCTTTTTACATAGAAATCATTTGCAACGTTTCATACAGCTCATAATTGAACGTTTTCTTCATAGACACCGCTTCGATAATATCCATATCGATAATCTTATTTTCACGGATACCCACCACGCGGTTGCCGATACCTTCGTTCAAAAGACGCACTGCTTTATTACCGAACTGCGCCGCGAGCATTCTATCCGCCATCGTCGGAGAACCGCCGCGTTGCACGTGTCCGATACAGGTAGGACGAACGGAATAGGTTGTTTGTGCTTGCAGTTGTTTTGCAAACGCATCCGCGCCCATAACGCCTTCCGCCACGATAATGATGTTCGAGTGCTTACCATTCGCGCGCGAACGGTGAATTTTGGAAACAATCTCGTTCATATCAAACGCAATTTCAGGCACAACGATAATTTCCGCGCCCGACGAAATACCGCTATACAAAGCGATATCGCCACAATGTCTACCCATAACTTCCACAACGGAAACACGCTCGTGAGAAGTCATCGTATCCCGCAATTTATTGATAATGTCAAGGCAAGTATTTACCGCCGTATCAAAACCCAACGTATAATCGGTGTATTCCAAGTCGTTATCAATCGTACCGGGGATACCAATCGTGGGCACGCCAAAGTTTTCCGTGAGCGCTTTTGCGCCTCTAAATGAACCGTCGCCGCCAATAACCACAAGCCCTTCAATGCCGTGTTTTTCCAGCGTTGCCACAGCTTGTTTTTGACCTTCTTCCGTCATCATTTCCAAGCATCTTGCCGTACGCAGTTTCGTACCGCCAAACTGCACGATATTGGAAACGCTACGCATTTCCATGGGCACGATATTATCTTCGATAAGCCCTGCATAACCGCGTTCGATCCCGAACACTTCCATACCGTAATAAATACCCGAACGCACGACGGCTCTTATCGCCGCGTTCATACCGGGTGCGTCGCCACCACTCGTCAACAAACCTATTCTTTTCATAAAATACCTCTAACACAACTCTATATTTTCACTTGTCGATCGGTGGGCGGTGTACTCCGCTGTACAATCTTTTGCGTAAAATCACGTTCGCATTCTATTATAACAAAATTTTCCTGAAAAACAAACCGTTTTAACGGGGTTTTTACACTTTTTTAAAGAAGTTTTATACACTTTTCGTCCAAAAACCCCGAAAGCTCCGCCATAAGCGCACGATTTGGCGTAACCTTTTGCGAACACATGCTTTTTTTGCCGTCTTTAACGAAAATTACTTGCGTTTCCCCTTCGTAGAAAGTGAGCGTTTCCATCAGTTCTTCGATATCCAGATCTTCCAAACCCGTAACGTTGAGCCAAAGCGTTTTTTGGTTATCGGTTTTTTCTTTTTTCACCGCGCGCTCGACTGGTTGCTCCGCCTTTACGCCCGTTGCTTTAATCGGCGTATCAATGGAAAATTCTTCCATTCTGTCCACGATAATTGCCGGGGCTTTATCCCCGTCGATACTCATTTTACCAAACACGGACACTACCCTGTCCGCTTCGAGGAAATTACGGATTTTATCGTAGACCTTGGGGAAGCACACACATTCCACAGAGCCGTATAAGTCTTCCACCGTAACGAACGCCATAATCGAGCCTGTGCGAGTTTTGAGCTTTTTATACGCGGAAATCATACCGCCCATTTTCACAGGCATACCGTCGGCAATCTCCGTATACGTTTTCGCACCGCTTTCTTCGTCTTCGGTATAGGCGTTGAGCATAGAACAGTTAAAGCTCGTATCTTTAAAATAGGGCAAAAACTTCTCAAACGGGTGTCCGCTGACGTATACGCCGAGTACGGATTTTTCTTTGGAAAGCTTTTCCATCGTTTCGTATTCGGGAATGTTTGGAAAGCGTACTTCAATCGCCTGTTCTTCCACTACGCTACCAAACAGCGAAAGCTGATCGCCTGCCTTTTGTTTATCCATAGCGTTGACGCGCGAAAGCACTTCTTCGTAAACCGCCGCCACCTGCGCACGGTTTGCAAAGCAATCAAACGCACCCGCATAGATCAAGCTTTCCATAATACGCTTATTGATATGCTTTGCACATCTTTGCACGAAATCGGCAAAGTCTTTGAACAGTCCGTTTTCGTCGCGTTCTTTTATCACCGCTTCGATCGCGTCCTGCCCAACGCCTCGAAGCGCGCCAAGACCTATACGAAGTCCGTTGCCTTCCACGTAAAAAATGGCTTTGGATTTATTGATATCGGGAGGCAAAACGGGGATATTCTTTTCCTTCATATACATAATATACTTGGAAATTTCTTCAATTTTATCGATACGGTCGTTTAAAATACCCGCCAAAAATTCTTTGGGATAGAACGCTTTTAAATACGCCGTTCTATACGCAACGACGGCGTATGCCGCGGCGTGCGATTTGTTGAACGCGTAGGAAGCAAAGCTTTCCATATCCGCGAAAATCTTCGCCGCCACTTCCGCAGGAATCCCCAGCGAAGCACAGCCCGTGATCCCTTCGTCGGGCGCACCGTAGATAAATTTATCCTTTTGCTCCATCAGCTCTTTTTTCTTCTTTTTCGCCATAGCTCTGCGCACGAGATCCGCTTGACCAAGCGAATAGCCCGCGAGCTGTTGGAAAATTTGCATTACCTGTTCTTGATAGATGATAACGCCGTAGGAATTTTTGAGAATCGGCTCTAAATAGGGCGTATCGTAGACGATATCCTTTGGATTGTGTTTATTGTGGATATATTTTGGAATAAAGTCCATAGGTCCGGGGCGGTAGAGAGAAATTCCTGCGATCAAGTCTTCCAAACAGTTTGGTTGCAAGTCTTTCATAAACTTTTTCATACCGCCTTGTTCGAGCTGGAACACCGCGTCGGTATCACCCGACGAGATGAGCTCGTAAGCCTCGGGAACGTCCACCCCGATTTTATTAAAGTCGATATCTATCCCCAGCCCTTCTTTGATATAGGTAAGGGTGTTTTGAATGTCCGTAAGGGTAGTGAGCGCAAGGAAGTCCATTTTCAACATTCCCACCGCTTCCACTTCTTTCATATCAAACTGCGTTACGATATCTTCCCCGTTTCGAGCCAAAGGCACGTTATCGGAGAGTACCTTATTGCAAATAACCACGCCCGCGGCGTGCTCGGAAGTGTTTTTGGGCATACCTTCCAGCTTCAAGCCCATATCGATAACGCGCTTTAATTCGGGGTTGGTTTCGTAGACTTCGATAAACTCTTCGTTACGCTTTTTCTTTTGCTCGTCGAGATTTTTTTCAATCTCTTTGCGCTTTTCATCGTCCAAATCAGGGTTTGCGAGTTGGCTTTCGAGTTTGGGTATCTTTCTGCCCAAAAGCTCCCCGATCGTCGATTTACCGTCCATTAGCTTTGCGACTTTGTCCGTTTCTGAATAGGGCACGCCCATAACGCGCCCCACGTCCTTGATAACGGCGCGGGAAGCGAGCGTACCGAACGTAACGATTTGCGCCACGTTTTCAGGGTGGTATTTTTCACGCACGTATTCGATCGTTTCTATACGGCGCTTGGTGCAAAAGTCCACGTCGAAGTCGGGCATGGAAACACGGTCGGGGTTCAAGAACCGCTCGAAAATCAAATCGTAGCGCAACGGATCGACGTCCGTGATCCCGATAGAATACGCCACGATACTTCCCACCCCCGATCCGCGCCCGGGGCCTACGGGAATACCGTTGAGCCGCGACCAGTTGATATAGTCCCAAACGATCAAAAAGTAGTCGGCAAAACCCATTTTTATGATAATGCCAAGCTCGTATTCCACGCGCGCTTTGATCTCGTCGGTGATATTTTCATATCTGCCCGCAAGCCCTTTCCAGGTAAGGTTTGTCAAATATTCGGGCGACGAAGTGCCGTCGTCGGGCTTATACAAGGGAATGAGCGAAGTATCGCGAATGGGATCGCCCTTGGGTGTTAAATCGAACACGGGTTCTTCGATTTTGTCCGCGATTACGCGGGTGTTTTCAATCGCTTCGGGGATATAGTGGAAAAGCTCCGCCATTTCGTCGCCCGATTTCATATAAAATTCGTGCGTTTCAAAGCGCATTTTCGGCGCGTCGAGCGTGGATTTCGTTTGAATACAAAGCAAAATTTCCTGCGCTTCCCAGTCGTCTTTTTCCACGTAGTGCACGTCGTTGGTTGCCACCACGCCAATATCTAATTCCTTGGCGAGCTTGATAAGCTCGGGGATAATTTGCTTTTGCTCGGCAATGCCGTGGTCTTGCAGTTCGATATAAAAATCGTCGCCAAACACCCCTTTCATTTCCAGCGCAAACGCTTTCGCCGCTTCGTAGTCGCCCTTTAAAAGATACTGCGGAATACGCCCCGCCAAGCACGCGGAAAGACAAATCACACCTTCGCTGTGCTTTTTGATAAGGTCGTAGCTAATGCGCGGTTTCCCGCCGTAATAGCCGTCGATATAGGAAAGAGAGTCCAGCTTTACGATATTTTTATAACCCGTTTTGTTTTTGGCAAGCAACACGATATGCTCGTTTTTGATACCAAAGCGTTTATCCAAATGATCGTCCACCGCGTACAGCTCGCAACCGATAATATATTTAATGCCTTTTTTTACACATTCTTCGGCAAAGTATAAAGACGCGTACATGTTGCCGTGATCGGTTACCGCGCAGGCGTTGATATTGTTTTTCACGAGATGATCGATAAGGTCGTCCACCTTCGCCGCCCCGTCTAACAAACTGTATTCCGTATGTAGATGTAAATGCACAAAATCCGTCATACCAACTCCTCCGCTATCTCCATAAGCTTACGCATACGGTGATTTATACAACTCTTACTAACCCCCAACTGCTCCGCAAGTTCTTTGAGCGACGCCGTGGGATTTTTTAATCTTGCCTTGGCAAGGGTAAGCAGTTCTTCGCTTAAATCCTTGCCCTTGGTCTTTTCTTCGATTTTCCGTATCGCCACCACCTGTTTTACCGCCGCAATCGCGGACTTATCCGCATTCCCCGCCATGCAGTTGCGCGCACGGTTATCGCGGTTGGCTTCGTCGCGTTTTTCCAAAAACGCCGCAAATTTTTTCAGCGCGTTTTCCGCACCGACAAGCGCAAGAAAGTCGGAAATGGTTTCTTTGCTCTTGATATACACGACGAACGTTTCCTTTCTTTCCACGAGCCTTGCAATCAGTTCCATTTCCACGAGCAAATCGCAAAAATCTTGCGCCGTGCGTTTGTTAAAAAACACGATCTCTAAATGATAAGACGTGGCGTTCGCGCCCGTGGGTAGCATACAACTCCCCCCGCCCAAAAACGCACCGCGGATATACGCGCGTTTTTTCTCGTCGGTATTAATCAAGCGTTTACAAATACTCTCGCGTACGCTGATTTTATCGCTTTTTAACAGCCGTAACCCTTCCAACACCCGCCCTGTATGCGCAGATGCGCATTGTAACACGAGCTTGTCCCGACCGCTCTTTTTATCCCGCGTGGCATGCGTGATAAAAAGCTCCGTCGAAAACGCCTCGGAAAAAATTTGCATAAAATATTCCGCCACGTTTTCCGTTTCACTCACGAGAAAAAACGTGGGCTTTCCCCCTACGACGCCGATTTCTCCACTCGTTCTCACAAAAGCGGAAAGCGACGCCAAATTTCCCATCGCGCCGTTTTTTTCCGCCCTGCAACGGGCTATGATTTCTTTTTTAACGTCAGAAGTAAAGCTCATAATTACATACGTTTTTTAAATTCCGCAAAACGGAAAGAGGGCAAACGCCCGTTGATATTGTCTATCCTATCCATCGGGAAGTCCACTCTTGCAAGTTGTTCTTCCACAAGCTTGGTATCTCCCACGCGGTCTTTGGAATGTGCGTCGGAATTGATAATAAACCGCGCGGACGTTTTGACAGCAATATCAGAAAGTTCTTCGTCGGTGAAATGATTTTTCTTGGAATTAAGCTCAATATACGTGCCGTAGTCACTCGCGCATTTTGCCACTTCCACGGCGTTTGCAGGACAAATGTATCCCACGTGCGTAACCGCGTCGATAGGGTTATTTTTGATAACGTTGATATACGCCGTCGTGTTGCGCTCAATTTGTTTTTGCGTGGGCTGTTTTTTAAGCAACGAGCTACGCACCCAATTGCCGTAGCCATACGCCCAAAGCTCACGCGTTTTTTCATAGTTCACGTAGATATGGTGTCCGCAAAGATAGAGATCAAAATTTTCAAAGTCTTTTTGCGTGAGATCGGCAACGCCCGAAATACTGCGAATATTCGCTTCAATCCCCACGAGCACTTTTATTCCGTATTCCTTTTCCGCCGCTTTACATTCCGCGATATACGCTTTGGTTTCCTTGCGCCGCAAACCGTAGATAATATGCGAATACCCGTGGTCGGAAATACCAATCGCTTGAAGTCCAAGCTCCTTTGCCCGCGCCACGTTCTCCGCCACCGTATTCGCGCCGTGCGAATAGGGCGTGTGCGTGTGATAATCCGCTGTTAAAATAACTTTCGTGTCCTTTTCCAAAGTTCTACTCCAAATAATTAATCTCTTCTTGTAAGCGTATTTTATATTGTGCAAATACCGCGTTTTTAATAATTTCAATAAGTGAACGTACGTGCGCCGACGTCGCGCAAGCGTCGTTGATAATAAAATTTGCGTGACTCTCCGATATATACGCCCCGCCCACGCGCAAGCCTTTAAGACCCGCGCCTTCAATGAGTTTCCCCGCAACGAGATTTTCGGGGTTTTTAAACACACAGCCCATACTCTTACCCTTGGGCAGGTGCTTGCGTCTTTCGTTATAATAGGTCAGTTTCTCTTCTATCGCGGTTTTATCCGCCTTTTGCAAACGCAAGGTCGCACCGAGTATCACCGTGTCCGTATGCATAAACACACTCGTTTTATACGCATAGGCGCAATCTTCTTTTTTTAAGGTGTGCAATTTTCCGTCTTGTAACACGCGAACGCTTTCCACGATATCGCCAATATACGCACCCGCAACGCCCGCGTTCATATATAGTGCCCCGCCTATCGTGCACGGGATTCCCGACAAAAACTCGCTCCCGCTTACATTTTGCGCTTTGCAATATTTTAAAAATTGTCCCGCCGTAACGCCTGCTTCAAAATAATTTCCGTCTATCGCATTTAGGCGTTTGGTGAGAATGAACGCGCGTTTGGATTTTCCGTCAGCAGGCAAAACGTTGGTCATATTCCCCACGACAAAATAAGGTTTGCCCTGTTTTTTTAACCCGTGTACTAACTGCACAAATTCCTCTTGCGTTTGTGGCATATAGGCAATTTCCGCATACCCGCCCACGCCGATACTGCTATTTTTTGCAAGGTCAAAAGGGGAAATACTGTTTTGCTCGTTAATTCCTATCAAATTCGTCCATCTCCTATTATAACATATTTTTTTATTTTTGGGAAGTATTTAAACATTCTTTCGTTGATTTTTTTACACCCTGTATATGGATATGTTTTTTGATAAAAAAATATGAAAAAGGACTTGGAAACACAAGCGTTTCCAAGTCCTTTAATAAGAGGAAATAATCTATGAGCGAAATTATGCTTGATACACGATCTCCCCGCCGCGTACCGTCAAAAGTACGTCGTAATTTTCGTTGATTACGGTAAAGTCGGCGCGTTTGCCCACTTTAATACTTCCCGCTTCGTTATCAATACCCAGTGTTTTCGCGGGATTGATCGTGGCAAAGTCCACTGCCTTTAAAAAGGGCACGCCTACTTTGGTTACGATATTTTCAAGCGCTCTATTCATACGCAAAACACTGCCTGCAAGCGTTCCGTCTTCCAAACGCGCTTCGCCGTTTTTCACGTACACCGTTTGTCCGCCAAGCTCACTCACACCGTCGGGAATACCCTTTGCTCGCATTGCGTCGGTGATAAGCGTAAGTTTATCCGCGGGTTTATTTTTGATTAAAAGCTTCATTGCGGGAACGGACACGTGAATGGTATCCGCGATTAGTTCGCAATTGAGCTCGTCTATAAGCATTGCGCTACCCACCACGCCGATTTCTCTATGGTGCAACGCGCTTTGTGCGTTATAGGTGTGCGTAACGTTCTTCGCGCCAGCATCCACAGCTTTTTGGATATCCGCGTATTTCGCGCCCGAATGTCCAATCGAAGCAACGATACCGTTTTTATCCAAGTGACGGATAAATTCTTCCGCACCGTCCACTTCGGGAGCAAGGGAAACGATTTTGATCGCGTTTCCGCTCGCCGCGTTATATTCGTCAAACGCTTGGATAACAGGCTGTACCACGTATTCCAAAGGCTGTGCGCCTTTATGCGCCGCCGCGATAAACGGTCCTTCCAAGTGAATACCCACCACGCGCGCACCGTCTTTGCTATCCTTTTCGCGATATTCTTTCACCGCTTGCATAGCCTTGGTGATATTTTCTTTGCTTTGCGTCATGGTCGTAACAAGGAAAGAAGTCGTGCCTTCCGCAGCCACCGTTTTGGCGATGGTTGCGATATTTTCCACACTGCCGTCCATACCGTCACTGCCGCCCGCGCCATGGATATGTTGGTCGATAAACCCCGGCAACACGATCGCGCCTTCGGGCAACGCAATTTCTTCCGCTTTACTTTTTTTGCTTATTTTTTGAATTTTTTCATCAAATTCGACCGCGCATTTGACAAGTCCCTTGCCATCCACGTAGACGGTTGCATTTTTAAAACATTTCATTCTTCTCACCTCAAATTATGCGTTTGCGGGAAGCGAAGCCGCCGCAATACTTTGCCCAACGCGACGGTTGGTTTCGTCGGGAAGTCCGATATCCAAAGCCGCAAATTCGGGGTATTCTTCCGCAAGCACTTTCTTGCAGGTCGCAAGGATAATATCCCCGCCTTTACCGCCCATTACGCGACCAAGGAGCAACATGTGCTTAATATCGTAGAATTTCGCATAGAAGGGAATGGTGTGCGCAAGATATACGCCGATATCTTCGTAAATTTGCGCCGCAAGCTTGTCGCCTTTGTCCATCATTGCCTGCACTTCTTTGAGCTTTTGCGCAGGGGTAAGTCCGTCCGCAAACGTATGTCCGCCAGCTTCGGCAAGCTTGATCACCGCGTCTTGCGAGAAATACTTACAGCCAACGCCAAAATCCCCGCTCCATTCGTCTTGCATTGCCCCCTCGTTGAAGTCTACGGGCGCAAACGCAAGCTCGGAAAGCCAGCCGTTGATACCGCCGCTCGTGTTGATATATCCAACCGCTTCACTCGTACCCATAGCGATCCCCAAAACGCCGTTGTCGTTTAAGTCGATTGCACCTGCAAGTGCGGTAACGTCGCCGTCGTTGGCTACTTCGAGCGGAATTTCTTTGCTGTATTCCTTGCTCATTTCTTTCGCTACGTTGATATACATATTTTTCACGTAGTCGCCGTGTTTGCTCTTGTCTACTTTGATAAACAAGGACGCAACCATAATTTTATTATCCACGTATACACCCGCGGAAGATACGCCGATCGCATCCACGGTAGGCATTTTCGACGCCGCCGTTTTCATTGCCGTTAAAATTTCGTTATAGTGATAGGTGGGGTCTTCGGTAACTTTCGGGTTCCAAACAACTTCTTCGCTATATACGACTTTACCGTCTACAACCGCGCTCACTTTTCTATCCGATCCGCCTGCATCAAAACCGATACGGCAACCGTTCAAATACCCGCCCACGCGCACGGAATTATTCTTTTGCGCAGGGATTTGGTCTTGTTCTAACCATTCCACTTCAAAAGGTCTTTCATACACACCGCTCATAAAGTCTACGTCGAACGCGCGAAGCCCTTCAAGCGTGTACGCTTTTTTCAAGTATTCGTATACGGATTTGCTACCCGCAACGGAAATTTTAAATCCGCCCACTACCCACAAAATCGTCTTTGCCATACGCTCCGCGATACGGAAATTAAGCGTATCGTTTACACCGTCAGGCAACGCGTCGTAGGAATATACGTAGTTATAACCACCGCTTCTCTCAGCAACAAGCGTTACTTTCACGCTGTTACCGTTTGCTTTCACGGTCTTTTCAAAGTCGTTTAACGCTTTGATCATAGGATAAAAATTCTTGTCCAATACGGGCATTTTCATAGTGATACTTCCTCTAATTTTATTTTTCTTTCATTATACCACGCGCAGAAAAAAATACAATAGAAATTCTTTCACTATTCTTTGGAATTCTTTCACAAACTTTTATTCGTAAAGATTTTGATAATTACACCCAAAAAAAATCACCATAAACTTTTGTCTATGATGATTTTTTGTGTCTACTTAATTTTTTGCGTTTTCTAATAATGCGTTTACTTCACGTTGCATTTCTTCCAATTTTGCGTTTGCCGTTGTTTCGTCTTTGGCTTTGATGGAATAGTAAATTTTCAGCTTCGGCTCTGTTCCCGACGGGCGCACGCATACGAACGATCCGCCTTCCAGCTCGTAGTAGACGCAGTTGCATTTTGGAATATCCATTTCTTCTACCTTTCCGCTTGCCACTTCCGTGCGTTTTGCCGCGCTATAATCGCGGATTGCCACCACTTCCACGCCCGCGATTTCCTTGGGCAACAAGCCTTTCAAGCCGTCCACGACCGCGTTCATTTCTTTCATTGCGTTCAAACCCGAATATTGCAAGGACACGTTTTTATCCAACACATAGCCGTATTTTTGATAGATTTCTTGCAAACGCTCAAACACCGTTTTACCGATATACGTATAATAGCAAACCATTTCCGCACAGAGCATAGAAGCAACTACCGCGTCCTTATCCCTTGCGTGCGTACCGCGAAGATATCCGCAGGATTCTTCAAAACCGAAAATATACGTATGCTTATGATCGCGCTCCCATTGTTTAATTTTTTCGCCGATAAACTTAAAGCCTACGGGCGTTTCATAGAGCGTAACGCCGTACTGCTCGCAAAGTGCTTTCGCCATACCCGTCGTCACGAACGATTTCACCACCGCCGCGTTTTTCGGCATTTTGTTATCTTCGGCAAGGCGCGTTAAGATATAATCAAGAAGAAGTATGCCCACTTGATTTCCCGAGAGTGCGACAAACTCGCCCGCGTCGTTTTTCAGGGCAACGCCCAAACGGTCGGAGTCGGGGTCAGTACCGAACACGACGTCCGCGTTGATTTCCTTTGCAAGTGCAATACCCATGGAAAGCGTTTCTTTAAATTCGGGGTTAGGAACTTTAACGGTGGAAAACTCGGTATCTTTCGTTGTTTGCGCTTCCACCACCGTGGCGTTAATCCCGAGCTTTTTCAAAATCGTCATAACGGGGATATACCCGCTCCCGTGCACGGGCGTGTAAACGAGTTTTAAATTTTTCCCGCAAGCTTCCACCGCTTGCTTGGAAAGGGTAAGGGCGGAAAGCTCGGTAATATAATCTTCGTCGAGTTTTTTGGGCACGGGCAAAATCAGCGAGCTATTCTCTTCTCCCGTAACCGACAAATAATCGGTGATTTCCGAGATGTACGAAACGACTTTCGCCGTGTCTTCTGGCGACATTTGCGCACCGTCCTGACCATAGACTTTATAGCCGTTGTATTCCTTGGGGTTATGGCTTGCCGTGATCATAATCCCTGCAATCGTGTTTAAGTAGCGCACGGCGTAGGACAGCATAGGCACGGGGTGCACTTCGTCGAACAAATACGCCTTAATACCGTTTTTGGCAAGCACGCCCGCGGCTGCTTTGGCGAATTCTTCGGATTTACGGCGCGTGTCGTAGGAAATGACGACGCCCCTATCCATTTCCGCTTTTCCAAGGCTTTGTATCCATTTGCAAAGACCTTGCGTTGCGCGCATAACCGTGTAGACGTTCATCATATTCGTACCGTAACCGATCACACCGCGCATACCCGCCGTGCCGAATTCCAGCTCCGCGCCAAAGCGGTATTCGATTGCTTTTTCGTCGCCGGCAATCTCTTGAAGTTCCGCTTTACCCTCCGCGCAAAGCGCGGGATCGTTTAACCATTTTTCATACTCTTTACGATAATCCATATTCCTCTCCATTTTTTATTCTTTATTTTCTATCTCTTGTTTTTCGCTCGTTTCTTCCGTTTGGGTGATATAGTCAAAGAAATGTTCCCTATCCCCGCGATCGGGATTGCTCGCAATCTTATCGTAGGTGATGAAATATTTCTTGCCTTTGATGGTATAATAATTGACGTATTGCACGCAAATAAACAACATATACGACGCGGGCACGGTGATAAGGAGCGCACTGCCAAACGTGCATACCGCCGCAATTACGTTGAGAATGATCACGCCGTATACGGTTACCACGTAGGTAGAAAAAATCTTGGGCAGTTGTTTGCGTTCCGTCTTATCATAGGCAAACGATTGTTTGAGCGGTTTATTATCCGCCGTCATTGACGGCATCCAAAGCCCCGTGAACGTGAGTTTTGTCGCTTGCATAACGACGATAAGTGTTACCGACAAGAACAGTGCAGGGAAAATATTTAAATTGGTAAGCACCAAAAGCGACAGTGAAATGGTAACCGCGTCGAGCAGGAACACACTCGGCACGTACACGAGCGCATAACGGCTGGCTTTGCCAAGGTTTTGCACGTACGACGCGATAAACGGCGTTTCCGCATACGCGCTCATTCGATCGTTAAGCGAACTGCCCACGGCAAAATAGCACAGCGTTTCCGTAAAGCGTTTTAAAAGATACACCGCCACACACCCGATTGCTGTGAGTACGATTGCGGTCATTTTGGAAAGTATGAGCTTGACAACCCCATTCAAAGTGCCGTCTAAGCCGAAAATACTCGCTTTTGCCATTTCAAGCGCTTTGCCGTTCGCCGCGAAAAACGCTTTGAATATTGCCTGTATATCCAGCCAAAGCGCCTGCGTTTCCACGCTGTTTATAATCTCGATAAGCTCGGGAAAAATCATTGCCGCAAACAACGCGCCAGCTATTAACGACACGATAAATTTATAAAGCAATATTTTATAAACGCCCTTGAAATTTTCCATGAGCAATTTAATACTGTTACGAAAAAGCATAGTCTATCTCCCCGTAAATTACCGTCTATAATATTTTTTCAAATCCGCGCGTTCGATATTATCCAGATCGAAATACGCAATCTCCATTCGTACGCAATACACCATAATCAGCACCGAATACGCCGCGGTCGTTAAAAGCGTAAACCACAAGGCGTCGATAGCAAACCATGCGCAAAGGCATATCGCCGCTTCCGCCACAAACAACGAAAGCAGTTGCCCCACCGAAATTTTCCATTTAACTTCGGAGGAAAGCTGGTTGGTATAATGCAACGCTTCCACGGCTTTAAAGCCTGTGATTTGCATACACGGTAGCCACAAATAGATAACGCTGATCGCCCACAATAGCACGATATGCATACCCAAGAACACGATCACCGCGAACGCGTAGGAAAGCGCAACACCTGCTATCCTTGACACGAAAAAGAGTAATGCGGCGGTGAGAAGCGACCAGACTTCATAGATAAAAACAAGCAAAAGCGCATATCCGCAAGTGGAGATTAAATTATCGTTGAGCTTGGAGAAAATACCGTTGAACGTGCGTTTGCCGATACGCATGTGCTTTTCCATAAGCGCCATCATTAGCGATACGCAAACGACGATCGCGACAATCCCGAAAAGCCCGAAGGCAATTGATTTCCAAGATCCAAAGTTGAGCACGGAAACGGCACAAAAGAGCGAGGAAAAGTTCCAATTTTTAAGCGTACCCGAAAAAAAGCCCCCTACAATCTCGTTGAGTGCCTTTTCGTCCGTGGATACGGACAAAAACAGCGCGGGCAAGATCGCAAACGGCAATAGATACAGCCAATTTTTTAAAACGTATTTACTCGATTGTATCGTATACTTCATAGGTATAGTATACCACAAAATGGGCAAGGTGTAAAGCGTTTTGTAAAAAATTTCCCCTTGCCGTGAAAAAACCTTGGCAAGGGGAAGTGTTTTATACAAGTTTCGTAAGCGTATCCATTACGTAATCGCCAAACTCGTCGCAAGTTGCGCCCGTGTCGCGACCTGTAATCACGTATTTCTTTTCTTCAAACGAACAAATATCAAGCGCGCGTTCCAGCTTATCTGCACGGTCTTGCAAACCGATATGCGAAAGAAGCATAACGCAAGCACGGAGCATAGAACAAGGGTCTGCATACTTGCCCCTGCCTTCCGTGATCATACGCGGTGCACTGCCGTGGATTGCTTCAAACATTGCGTATTTCTTACCGATATTCGCGCAACCTGCCGTGCCTACGCCGCCTTGGAATTCCGCCGCTTCGTCGGAAATGATATCGCCGTAGAGATTGGGCAAAAGCAACACCTGGAAATCACGACGGCGTTTTTGATCGACAAGCTTCGCCGTCATAATATCCGCGTACCATTCGTCGGTTACGATATCGGGATAGAGATCGCCGACTTTGTGGCAATCTTCCAAAAAGTTACCGTCCGTCGTTTTGATAACGTTTGCTTTGGTTACGAGCGAAACGCGCTTAAAGCCGTTCTTATGCGCATAGTCATAGGCAAGACGGGCAATTCTATCCGAGCCTTGCTTGGTCGTAACGGTGAAATCCACTGCCAAATCTTCGGTGATATTAAAGCCCGACGAACCGATTGCATATCCGCCCTCCGTGTTTTCACGGAAAATCGTCCAGTTAATGCCTTCTTCGGGCACTTTCACAGGACGGATATTCGCAAACAGGTCAAGCGCTTTACGCATTGCCACGTTCGCCGATTCGATATTCGGCATACCGCTACCCTTTTGGGGCGTCGTCGTAGGTCCTTTCAAAATGATATGACAGGATTTAAGCTCCGCCATAACGTCGTCGGGAATGGCTTTGCCTTTTGCTATACGGTTTTCAATCGTCAAGCCTTCGATATCTTTAAACTCTACCTTGCCCGCTTTGACGAGATCGCTCAAAATAAATTCAAGCACACGGCGCGCTTGCGCGGAAATGATAGGACCGATACCGTCCCCACCGCACACGCCGATCTTGATCGTGTCAAGCTTGGCATAGTCCACGAAATCGCCTTGCGCTTTCATATCTTCCACGCGCGTAAGCTGATCGGACATCAACTTCCGAAATTTCTCACACGCCAAATCCAACTGCTGTTTATATTCTGCTTTTTCCATTTTTATTTCTCCTGTTTTGCATAGTTCAAGCACCCGCCCGCGAGCAACATTTCACGTTGACGAGCAGACAAATTCAAGCAAAGCTCCGCGCTCTTACCGTTCGTTTTATTCACGAGCGTCGCGCTGTCTTTTCCTGCCACCGCTTGTTTGAAATTTTTAATTTCCAAAGCGTCGCCTTGGGCAAAGTTTTCATAATCGTCGGGGTTTTTCAAGGTCATCGGCACGATACCGAAGTTGATAAGGTTTGCAACGTGGATACGCGCAAAACTCTTGGCCACCACCGCTTTAATACCCAAATACAAAGGCACGAGTGCCGCGTGTTCACGCGAAGAGCCTTGACCGTAATTTACACCGCCAAGGATCACACCGCCGCCCTTTTTCTTGGCGCGCTCAGGGAAGTCCTTATCGCAAACGGTGAAACAAAACTCGGAAAGTTTCGGCACGTTGGAACGATAGGGCAATACTTTCGTACCTGCGGGCATAATGTGGTCGGTCGTGATATCGTCGCCCACTTTCAAAACCAGCTCGCAAGCAAGATTTTCATCAGGTGCTTTTCCTACGGGAATAGGTTTAATATTCGGTCCGCGTTCCACTTCCACGTTTTCCGCTTCTTCTTCGCTTGCGGGCATTTCAATCAAATTATCGTTGATTTGGAACTGCGTCGGCATTTGAATTGCAGGCGCAACGCCCAAGGAAGTGGGATCGGTAAACACGCCCGTAATCGCACTCGCCGCCGCCGTTTCGGGGGAAACGAGATACACCTGTGCATCCGCCGTCCCGCTACGCGCAAGGAAATTTCTATTAAAGGTACGCAAGCTCACGCCCGCCGATTGCGGGGAGAAGCCCATACCGATACAAGGTCCGCACGCACATTCCAAAATACGCGCACCCGCGTTTATCAAATCGGCAAGCGCACCGCACTGTGCAAGCATTGTGTAAACCTGTTTAGACCCAGGGGAAATGGACAAGCTGACGTTGGGAGCAACCGTTTTGCCTTTGAGCATTGCCGCTACCGTGAGCATATCCTGCATAGACGAGTTTGTGCAAGACCCGATACAAACCTGATTGATTTTCATTCCCGCAAGCTCGCTAACACTCTTGACGTTATCAGGGCTGTGCGGACAAGCCGCCAAGGGTTTGAGCGTGCTCAAATCCACGATATATTCCGCGTCGAACACCGCGTCGGGATCGGAAGAAAGTTCGATATAATCTTCTTCGCGGCCTTCCGCTTTCAAGAACGCTTTGGTTACTTCGTCGGAAGGGAAGATAGAACTCGTTGCACCAAGCTCCGCGCCCATATTCGTGATCGTCGCGCGTTGAGGTACGGAGAGCGATTTCACGCCTTCGCCGCTATATTCGACGATTGCACCCACACCGCCTTTCACGCCAAGCACGCGCAGAACTTCCAAAATCACGTCCTTTGCACCCACGTAGTCAGACAGCTTTCCAACGAGTTTCACGTTGATCATTTTAGGCATGGTTATGTAATACGTACCCCCGCCCATAGCTACGGCAACGTCCAAACCGCCTGCGCCCATACCAAGCATACCGATTCCGCCCGCCGTCGGCGTGTGGGAATCCGAGCCGATAAGCGTTTTCCCAGGGCGAGAAAAACGTTCCAAGTGCACCTGGTGGCAAATGCCGTTCCCGGGTCGAGAAAAACGGATACCGTGCTTTTTGGTTACCGTTTGGATATAGCGGTGGTCGTCCGCGTTTTCAAAGCCTGCCTGCAAGGTGTTGTGGTCGATATATGCCACCGAAAGCTCCGTCTTTACGCGCTTTATGCCCATCGCTTCAAATTGAAGATACGCCATCGTACCCGTTGCGTCTTGCGTGAGCGTTTGATCGATTTTCAGTCCGATTTCGCTCCCTGCTTTCATTTCTCCGCAAACAAGGTGATTTTTGATAATTTTTTGTGCTATCGTATAGCCCATGTTCTTTCTCCTATTATTGCAATTCAAACCAATTTACTTTACAACGCCCGTCCTTGGAAAGGGTAAGGAACAATTTTTCCAGTTCTTCTTCGCCCATAACAGTCGTTCTTCCGTCCGCATACAATGCGTCGATTTGCGTTTTCATTTCTTGCACGATCCAATCCTGTTTTCCAACCGTTTTATCGTCGGCAAGCTTATAATGCTTGTTAATCCAATACGCGATACCCGCAAGCCCAGAAGTGTTGGAAATAGACACTTCCGCAGGGCGTTTGAGTATTTTTTCCGTATCGAAAATGTTATAAATTTCCGCGTCTTTCATCATACCGTCGGCGTGCACGCCCGCACGCGTTAAGTTGAACGCACTGCCAACGAACGGCGTCATTGGCGGAATGGGATAATCAAGTTCTTTTTCAAAATATTCCGCAATATCCGTGATTGCCGTCGTATCCATACCGTCGAGCGTTCCGCGCAAGGACGCGTATTGCATAACCATAGCTTCGGTAGGCACGTTGCCCGTTCTTTCCCCGATACCAAGGAGCGAACAGTTTACACCGCTTGCGCCGTACAGCCACGCGCTCGCCGCGTTCGCAACGCCCATATAAAAGTCGTTATGTCCGTGCCATTCGAGCATTTCGGAAGTAACGTCGGAATAGTGATGCAAACCATACACGATACCGGGCACACTTCTAGGAGGTGCTGCGCCCGTGAACGGTACGCCGTAGCCCATCGTGTCGCACATACGGATTTTAACGGGAATTTTCGCTTCTTTGGAAAGCTCGATAAGCGCGTTGACGAACGGTACGACAAAACCGTAGAAATCCGCACGCGTGAGATCTTCCAAGTGGCAACGGGGCGAAATGCCCGCGTCGAACGCTTGGCGCACAACGGACAAATAGTGATCGTACGCCTGTTTTCTCGTCATATTCAGTTTTTTGAAAATGTGATAATCCGAGCAGCTTACGAGTATGCCCGTTTCCTTGATACCGATATCGTGCACGAGATCGAAGTCTTCTTTTTTCGCTCTTATCCAAGTCGTAACTTCGGGGAACTTATACCCAAGCGCCATACATTGTTCAAGCGCTTCTCTATCCTTTTTCGTATACACGAAAAACTCACTTTGACGGATAATCCCTTTCGGTCCGCCAAGGCGTGCAAGCATTTTATAAAGCTCCACGATTTGTTTGGTCGTGTACGGCGCACGCGATTGTTGTCCGTCGCGGAACGTCGTGTCCGTGATCCAAATCTCTTTGGGCATATTCATAGGCACACGGCGGAAGTTGAACGGCGTTTTGGGAATCTCTTCATACGGGAAAATATCCCTAAACAGTTGCGCGCTTTGCACGTCCTGCAATTCGTATTTGTATTGGTCCTGTTCCAGCAGGTTACTCATAGGGTTTAATTCTATCATATCTCAAACTCCTTTCGTTTGATTTTTTCGATTGTTTGCCATTTTATTATCTAATAAACCGATTGTGTTATATTATATAGTAAAAAACAGGTTTTGTCAAGGATTTCAAGGGGTGTTTTGCTTTTTATTCACCATAATCTTCTAACCCGTTTTTAATAACCGTAAGCCCTGCAAGCGTTACCGAAGAACTTTTTCGCTTGCATACCGCGTAGATATATTCCAAGCCGTCGGCTTTTGTTTCCAGACTACAATTTTCAAAGCTTGCGTTTTGTAAGTCCAAAGCAAGTCCCGCCGACGGATTTTTCTCCGTTGCGCTTGCCGTAAACGCCACCGTGAAACGGCAATTTTTGAAAGTTGCGTTCCCCGTGATTTTGTTAAACAACGCACAACTTTGCGCCGTCGTTATGTCCGCCACGGTTTTGCCTTGAAAAACCGCGTTCACCGTTATATTTTGAAGTGTTCCGTTAAATTCTTCAAACAGCGTTTTCGTTTGCCCGCACACCGTTAGCGAGAGCGTTTTTCCGTTCCCTTCAATGACACCGTTAAACGCGGGCAGGGTGGAAAATTTAGAAAGCGTGATATCTTCTTCCAAAAAGTAATTTTCTTCCGCTTGCATTGACATAAATTCGCTTGCCGACGAAATGGCCTCGTAGCGCGTTTGTCTGTAATCGACGTCTTCTACAAGCGGTACGCCGTCCAAATCCCACGCGTAGCGACACCCTATTTCACCCGTGAAATCAGGCACGTCCTCCAAAGTCACCACCGCGCCTTTGTCAAACTCTTTCGTAACCGAGCTTTCGTCAAAGAATATAAACCGAACGGTGATTTTTTCCTGTTCTTGTGGCGGTGAAACGGGTGGTTCTTCTTGTTCTTCTTCCGTTTCTTCCCCGCTGTCCGTTTGGTTTTCTTGCGTGGGCGGATTGGGTGTAGGGGTAGGCGTAGGTGTAGGTGTTGGCGTTTCTTCTTCGCTTTGCGGTGGCGATTGCACTTGTTCCCCTTCGTGCGCGGGAAGCAAAAGAGAAAGCGGCGTTTCTTCGCACCCGCCCGCAAAAACGAGCGTCAAAGCGCAAAGCACAGTCATGCACACTTTCCCCATTGTATTCATATCGTACTCCTTTAAAATGCGTCTTTTGTAATTTTGCTCCAACGTTTTGCAATAAAGCGCAATTTCCACGAAAGCGGAAGTATTGCCGTGCCCTTTTGCATAACCTTATTCCAAAACCCAGGGATTACCTTTCGTTTATTTTTTCGTACCGCTTTGAGTGCGTAGCTTGCCACCCATTCGGGGGATTTCACCGCCAGCTTACCCCAAAGCCCCTGACCTTTGATCTGTGCTTTCACGTCTTCTCGCGTAGGCATTGCCCCGGGCAAAACAGCCGTAACCGCCACGTTTTTGTCTTTCATTTCTTCGCGAAGAGAAAGGGAAAAATTCGTAAGCGCGGACTTCGTCGCGCTGTAAATCGCGAAATACGGCATAGGATATATCCCCGAAACGGAAGATATATTTACTATCTCTAATCGCTCGGCACGCTGATCAATCGCAATCTTGCAAAGGCTTACCGCCGCCTCGAAATTCACTCGACATTGAAAGGTGATTTTCTCTTGCGTATACGCACAAAACGCTTTTTGTATATCCGCCCCTGCAACGTTGACAAGCAAGGATATGCTTACGTGTGCCGTGGTTAGTTTTTCGTTCAACGCATACCTGTCCATCTCTTTCGTTAAATCGGCGGGAAATATGAGCGTAGGAACGTCGGGGTATTTTTCTGCAAGCTCTTTTTGCAACGCAAGCAGTTTTTCTTCACTCCTGCCCGTCAAAAACAAGGGTGTTCCCTGCTTTGCTATTTTGTAGGCAAACGCTTTTCCAAGCCCGCCCGTTGCGCCCGTAACGAGCGCGTAAGAATGATTATTCATTGTCAGCTCCATAAGGTTTCTAAATTAAACCCGAACGCTTGCACCACTTCCACGTGCTCGGAAAGCGCGATATCTTGCGGTTTGACAATCAACCCGCCGTTACTATCCAAATCAATACCGAACTTATAATAAGAATGCCAAACAAGATGCGCGCATTGCGTTCTCTTGATCGTTTCCGCTTTCTTTCTTGAAAAAATCCCCGTCGTCATTTGATAGGGAAGATCAATCAAGTTTTCTTCCGCATATTCCACGACTTGCGCTTTAATCTCTTCGCTCGCTTTTGGACGCAGTATCATAAAATTTTCAAAATCTGCAAACGAACGTGCGTTGCCCGCTTCGCTATTGATTCCCGGCGAAAGCGATTCGACGATTCTGTTTCCCTTACCGTTTGTTACGAGCGCTGCATGCCCGTATCGCCACCACGACACGCGCGTGGTCGCGGAAACGATAATATCGCCGTCGCGTAAAATTGCCATGGGCGCGTAACCGTCGATTTCTTCGATATAGGTAAAGGGCGCGAAATGGTCCACGATCAGCTCGTGCTCTTCAAATAAAAATTCCTGCATTTCCAAAATGCGCCCGTGTTGGTTTTCGGAGCGTAAATCGTCTATCGCGAGCTTGGTAAAGCCCGTTTGATAATACAGCGTTTGATATTCTTCTTGCGTTAGCTCGGTTTTATATAGCAACGGTTTTATATCCGTCTTTTCATAGCTTGGTTTCCAATGCTCCCACGATTTTTCCGTGTATACGCACCCAAGCTGTAACACGCCCAAAACCGCACCGATAAATAGTATCACCGCAACGAAAATCACGCACAGCTTAAACCATAGTTTTTTGGTTATTTTTTCTTTCGACATTTCATTTCCCCAAAGTATACTCTCTCGCGCCGAAAATCGTAGAGCCTAAACGGATCATATTGCTACCTTCTTCCACGCACAAACGGTAATCCCCGCTCATACCCATTGACAAATATTCCATTTCCGAGTTTTCTTTTTTCAACGCGTCAAAGAGCGTGCGCATCCTTTTTGCCAACGTACGGAGTAAGTTCTCGTCGTCGCTATCGGGCAACATTGCCATAAGCCCGCGCACGCGCAAGCCTTGCATTTTCGACAATCTTTCCACCGCTTCGGCGGTTTCGCCGTAATCATACCCGCCCTTACTTTCTTCATTACCGATATTTACTTGCACAAGCACGTTAGACACGACGCCTTTTTTCACCGATTGCTTGGCGATCTCTTCCGCCAAACCGTCGCGATCGCACGAGTGAAACAGCTCCACTTCGCCTACGAGATATTTGACTTTATTCGTCTGTAAATGCCCGATAAAATGACGGGGACAAGGCGCAATCAACGCATTTTTATCGCGAAATTCTTGCGGTTTATTTTCCGCCACCGCGTCTACCCCCGCCGCAATCGCTTGATTGACCGCATCCGCGGTTTGCATTTTGATCGCCGCCACAAGCGTAACTCGTTCCCCATAAGCGTTTCCGCCTGCAATTTCTACTTTTATTTTTTGCACGTTTTCCGTGATCATTTTTCTCTCTCCGTTTTATAAAAATTTTTTGTCAATGCCGTTTTTTTAGTTGCTTTTTCTTTTTCTTCGCGTTATAATTGTTATAATAGATAATATCGATAAGGATTATCAATTTTTTCTATGAACACCGAAGAACTCAAAACTTTTATATTCTTATCCAAAGTTAAGAATTTCACGCTCGCAGCCGAGCAGTTGTTCATTGCGCAATCCACTGTTACCAACCGTATCAGCGAGTTGGAAAAGGAAGTGGGGAAACGCTTATTTTCCCGTGGTTCGAAAACGGTTACACTCACCGAAGCGGGTGAAATTTTTTTGCGCTATGCGGAGCGTATTCTCGAACTGCAAGACTCTTCTATCGACGAGATGAACGCGTTATCTTCACACAGTCGTAAGTTTTCTATCGGGGCAATCAACGCCACCTATGAAGTGTACGTGAAACCGCTTGTGGACGAGTGTTTGAAAGATAACTCACTCACGTCTATCAACGTGATGCTGGGGCACTCGCTCGATCTCATTCAGTCGTTACAAGACAATATGCTCGATATGGTCTTTTCCGCCGTACCGCTCAAACGGCAAGGCTACGTGTGCGATATCTACGACGTTGACCGCGTTGTTCTTGTTTGCGGTAAGGGTAAAAACGACCACCCCGACGGCGTAAACAAAACGCAACTTTCCAAACTGCCCTATCTTATGTGCGATCTCACGTTGAGTGAAGCGGGCGTATTTATTAGAAGTTTATTCCCCAAAAACCACATTTTCCGTTTGGACGTGGACAATTCTTCCAAGCTTTTGCCCTATCTTGAAAACGGGCTTGGTTATTCCTTCCTGCCGTATAAGCTGGTCAAGGATAAGCTGGACAGCGGTGCACTCGAAGAAGTATCGCTCAAAGATTTCACCGCGCCTAAGATTACGACCTATCTCATTTATAAACAGGGCTACGACATCAAGCGGTTTTTGGAGAACCGTTTCGACCCGCCTAAAAACGACTAATTTTCACCGTCCCGCTTTGCGGGGCGGTTTTTTAAGGCAATTCCGCTTCAAATCCCGACGAAAAGATTTTCTCATTCATATACGCAAACTCGCCGTCCAAACAAAACCGTAACGTTTTTGCCACCAAGCATTGCCGAGATACGCCGTATTTTTTATTTTGTATGGTATCGCCGTATTTCATATCCCCCACGATCGGGCAGGAAATATGCGCCAAATGCGCGCGGATTTGATGCGTTTTGCCTGTATGCAAAGTGATTTCCGCTTTGGAAAACGCGCCGTCTTTATTCAAAACTGCATATTCCGTGACAATTTTTTCCGCGCCGTCCGTTTTTTTATCATAAATTTTGACGAGTGCGTTTTTTTCGTCCTTTTTTAAATAGGCGGTGAGAATATCCGTTTGTTTTTTAAAATTACCCAAACAAAGCGCGTGGTATTTCTTTTCCACCAACCGATTTTTAAATGCGTTCAACAGCGACGTTTCCGCTTTTTCGTTTAACGCAAACACCATAAGCCCGCGGGTGTTTCTATCCAAGCGGTGGATAAACTTGCATTCCGCGTTTCTACGGTGTAGCTCCGCATACACCGCTTCGGCGTTTACACCGCTTTCCTTATCAACAATTAAGAAATTCTCGTCGGTATAAACCTCAAAAAAGGCAGGCTTGTCCGCTTGCTTTTGCGTGAGATAATAACAAACGCTATCCCCCGAATGCAAAAGTATATCCGAGCCCGTCTTTTTGCCGTTGACTTTGATATCTTTGCTCTTTAAAAGCTGTCCCCAAAAAAAAGAAGCTTGGGCATAGTTGTTTTCCGTGAACGTTTTGAGTGTTTGTTCTTGATCACATATCAGCTCCAACATATCCTATCTCCTTTTTTCTCTTTCTATTATATCGCTTTTTTATAAAAAACGCAAGAAAAAAGTAGCCTATCCAAAGATAAGCTACTTTAACTTTGCTATTTTGCAGGTTATTATTCGATAACGTCAACGATCGAACCGGAACCAACCGTTCTACCGCCTTCACGGATAGCGAATTTAAGACCTTTTTCAAGCGCAACGGGTTTGATAAGCTCAACGGTCATATCGATGTGGTCGCCGGGCATAACCATTTCAACGCCTTCGGGAAGGTTGATCTTACCCGTAACGTCCGTCGTACGAATGAAGAATTGAGGTCTATAGTTGTTGAAGAATGCCGTGTGACGGCCACCTTCGTCTTTCGTCAAAACGTAAACTTGTGCGGTGAACTTCGTACCCGTAGCAACCGTACCAGGTTTCGCGATAACTTGACCTTTTTGGATATCCGTTCTGTTGATACCACGGAGCAACGCACCAACGTTGTCGCCCGCTTGCGCTTCGTCAAGGAGCTTGTGGAACATTTCAAGACCGGTAAGCGTCGTGCTCATGGGTTTGTCGATCAAACCAACGATTTCCGCGGGATCACCAACGTGCGCAACACCTCTTTCGATACGACCGGTAGCAACCGTACCACGACCAGAAATCGTGAACACGTCTTCTACGGGAAGAAGGAAAGGTTTGTCTGCATCACGAGCAGGCGTAGGGATATAGCTGTCAACTGCGTCCATAAGTTCAAGGATAGGAGCAACAGCGGGATCAGCGATAATTTCAGCAGCGGGTTTATCCGAGCTTGCAACTTCGAGTGCTTTGAGAGCGGAACCACGGATAACGGGAATATCGTCGCCGGGGAAGTCGTAGGAAGAGAGCAAGTCTCTGATATCCATTTCAACGAGTTCAAGAAGTTCTTCGTCGTCAACAAGGTCGGTCTTGTTCATGAATACAACGATATAAGGAACGCCTACCTGACGAGCAAGCAAGATGTGCTCACGCGTTTGGGGCATAGGACCGTCCGTAGCAGCACAAACAAGGATAGCACCGTCCATTTGTGCAGCACCCGTGATCATGTTTTTAACGTAGTCAGCGTGTCCCGGGCAGTCAACGTGTGCATAGTGACGTGCTTCCGTTTGATATTCAACGTGCGCCGTGTTGATTGTGATACCACGTGCTCTTTCTTCGGGAGCTTTATCGATTTCGTCGTATCTCATTTTTTCAGCACCGCCGCGAGCTGCCATTACCATCGTGATAGCTGCGGTCAAAGTCGTTTTACCGTGGTCAACGTGGCCAACCGTACCAATGTTAACGTGGGGTTTGCTTCTTTCAAATTTAGCTTTAGCCATTTTAAAATCCTCCGATTTTCTTATAAATATTTTTTATTGATTTAAAAATGATAACCTATCCGAGATCGGACGCAGCTACCTATCATTTTTACAAATGATTGCGACATAACGTCACGTCCAAAAATTGGACAATCATATTATATCGTAAATTTTGGAAATTATCAAACGTTTTACAGGTGTTTTTGTAAAATTTTTCTTAATTTCCTCCGTTTTTCCGCCTTTTTTCAGGCGGAAAACGGATTTAGACAAAAATTAGTCTTTTTTGCCGCGCTTTTCGATAATTTCCTTGGAAATGCTCGAAGGCACTTCGCTGTAATGATCGAATTGCATCGTGAACTGACCACGACCTTGCGTACGCGAACGAAGTTCCGTTGCATAACCGAACATTTCGGAAAGGGGAATCTCCGCATCGATAATCTTCGCGCCGTTACGATCGTCCGTACCAAGAATCGTACCACGACGACCGGATACGTTACCCATAAGGTCACCGAAATAATCTTCGGGCGTGATAATTTGCACTTTCATGATCGGCTCTAAAAGTACGGGATTTGCTTTCGTCATACCGTCTTTAAAACCGAGCGAACCTGCAATTTTGAACGCCATTTCCGAAGAGTCAACTTCGTGGTAAGAACCGTCGTATACAACGACTTTGAAGTCAACCATTTCATAACCTGCAAGGAAACCGTTCTTCGCCGCTTCTTGAATACCCTTGTCGATAGCAGGGATATATTCTTTGGGAATCGAACCGCCGACCGTTGCGTCTTCAAACGCATAGCCTGCGCCCGGTTCTTGGGGAATAAGGCGAAGTGTACAATGGCCGTATTGACCTTTACCACCCGATTGACGCTTATACATACCTTCTGCCTCCACTTCTTTGCGGAACGTTTCTCTATAAGCAACTTGGGGTGCGCCGACGTTCGCTTCTACTTTGAATTCGCGAAGCAATCTGTCTACGATAATATCAAGGTGCAATTCGCCCATACCCGCGATAATCGTTTGTCCCGTTTCTTGATCGGTATACGTCTTGAACGTGGGGTCTTCTTCCGCGAGTTTGATAAGCGCCATCGTCATTTTTTCTTGACCAGCTTTGGTCTTGGGTTCAAGGGAAAGCTGAATAACGGGTTCAGGGAACACCATTTGTTCCAAAATAATGGGATGCTTTTCGTCGCAAAGCGTGTCGCCCGTCGTCGTGTATTTAAGACCTACGATCGCGCAGATATCACCCGAGCAAATTTCGGGAATATCCTTTCTTTCGTTGGAGTGCATTTGAACCAAACGTCCAACGCGTTCTTTCTTTTCTTTCGTGGAGTTATACACGTAGGAACCAGCCGACAAAACGCCCGAATATGCACGGAAATATGCAAGCGAGCCAACGAACGGGTCGGTCGCGATCTTGAACGCAAGACCTGCAAACGGCTCGTCGTCCGACGTCTTTCTCACTTCTTCTGCGCCCGTGTCGGGATTTACACCTTTCACGTGCTCTACGTCCAAAGGACTGGGAAGGAAGTTGATAACCGCGTCGAGCAAGAATTGAACGCCTTTGTTTTTATAGGAAGATCCGCAAAGCATAGGGATAGCTTCCATTTTCAAACAACGTTGACGAAGACCTGCGATAATGTCTTCTTCGGAAAGGTCGCCGTCTTCAAAATATTTTTCCATAAGCTCGTCGCTAGCGGATGCCGCTTCTTCTATGAGCTTTGCTCTGTATTCGTTCGCAACGTCCATCATGTCCGCAGGAATAGGTTCTTTACGGAAATCCTTACCCAAATCGTCGTAGTAGACTTCCGCTTCCATTTTGATAAGGTCGATAATACCCTTGAAGGTCTCTTCCTTACCGATAGGAAGTTCGATGGGAACAGGATTCGCGCCAAGTCTTTCACGGATCATCTTTTCCACGCGGAAATAGTCCGCGCCGTTGATGTCCATTTTGTTGACGTACGCAATACGGGGAACGCCGTAGTTATCCGCCTGACGCCAAACCGTTTCCGATTGGGGTTCAACACCGCCCTTTGCACAGAACGTCGCAACAGCGCCGTCGAGTACGCGCAAAGAACGTTCAACTTCTACGGTGAAGTCAACGTGTCCCGGGGTGTCGATAATGTTGAAACGGTGTCCTTTCCAAATACAGGTCGTAGCCGCGGACGTAATCGTGATACCGCGTTCTTGTTCCTGCGCCATCCAGTCCATGACGGCAGTACCTTCGTGCGTATCACC
>JAZOPU010000020.1:0-2330 GCA_045655705.1 Candidatus Scatosoma sp. | reverse complement strand
CTAAACACGCAAAAAATCTCCGTTGACCACAACGGCAATTTCTACGCGCTGGCGGATAATAAAATTTATAAAAACGGCAACACGCAAGCGGAAGATTTTTCTTCTCCGCTCGTGTATGGCGAGAGTGCAAGCATAAACGCGTTCGCGTTCGGCGCGGAAGAAAATCAAACGTTCCTGCTTTGCGAGAATAATTATCTAATCCAAACCACGCGTTTAAATCTCCCCACTTTAAAGACGGTGCCAGTAAAGGGCGCGGACAAAGAGATATTCAGCAAAGAAAGCGCGGAATTTATCGTAGTGGACGTAGCGCAAAACGCCCTGCTGATCGGCTTTGACTTGCAAGCATTGCAAGGCTCGGAGTATTTCCCCTACGCGGGCTATTCCCGCGCGCAAACGCCACTGAAAGCCTTAGAGCTTGGGAAAAGCGGGGAATACTCGATTATCGCCGTCTACGACGAAGCGCAAAAAAGCTATCAAACGTACTACACCCGCTCGGCGTTCACGAGCGTAGCCAAAGACTATCACGCGCCCTACGAAAGCGCGATAGCGGGCTATATCACGAGCGAAGTTACGCTGTATAAATTCCCCTATCTAAACAAACTACTCACCGCGGACGTGCTTCCGCGCGGGGCGCAGGTAGAAATTTTGGGCGAGCTTTCGCTCGACCACGAATATTTTGAAGTACGCTACCAAACGGCAGACGGCGCGAAAACGGGGTATATTCCCCGCTCGTTCGTTGCGGAAACGAACGGAAAGCCCCCGCAAGCGGAAACGCAGGTGATAGGCAAAGAAGAAAGCAACCGCGACGCACTGTTCCGCCTTGCATATATCCTGCTTGGGCTTGCCGCAATCGCAGTGCTTGCAAACTATTTGTTATTAAGAAAAAAAGAAAAATAGATTTTTCACTATCAAAAAAAGGAGGACAACGTTATGGAATACCGAAGTAGCAACGGCGTAGAACCGCTAACCCATAGGGTTGTCACGCCCTATTTTTAAAGCTCGTTCTACGCTACCACAAAAGACAAACACTATATTTTTGGAGGTAGCCGATTATGCAACAAAAACTTTTGGAACTTCTTTCGGCGCAAGACTACGTTAGCGCCGTTTCTATTGCAGAAAAATTCAACGCGACCGAACTTGCGGAGCTTTTAAAAAACCCGCAAATTATCGAACATTCGGCGTTTTTGCAAGAGCTGGATTTTGATTTATTTTGCTCCGCGCTTGCCATGCTCGTACAAGAGCGGACGTTTGGGCGGTTAAAGCCTTTGCTTTCCACACTCCACGCCACCGACCTTGCCAAGCTTTTCGAGCGGATAAGCCAAAGTGAAATCCCCCTGCTATTCCGCATTTTACCCAAGGACCTTGCCGCGGAAACGTTCGTGGAAATGGACGGCGATTTAAAAGAGCTTTTGATTGCGCGCTTAAACGATAAAGAACTGCGCGCCGTTATGGACGAACTTTTCTTGGACGATACGGTAGACGTCATTGAAGAATTGCCAGCAAGCGTGGTAAAGCGTATGCTCGCGCAAAGCGACAGTGAAACGCGCGCGTATATCAACGAGATTTTAAAATACCCCAAGGATAGCGCGGGTAGTATTATGACGATCGAATACGTCGCGCTCAAAGAGCGTGTGACGGTGGAAGAAGCGTTTGAACGTATTCGTAAAACGGCGATTGATAAAGAAACGATCTACACCTGCTACGTTACCGATAACACGAATAAGTTGATTGGGCTTGTAACAGCAAAAGATTTAATGCTCGCCAAGAAAACGGCAACGCTCGCGGAGATTATGAACGAAAACGTCATCTACGCGCACACGGAAGACGACCGCGAAACAATTGCCCGTAAAATTTCCGACTACGGCTTTTTAGCACTCCCGATCGTAGACAACGAAACACGGCTTGTGGGTATCGTTACCGTAGACGACGCTATGAGCGTTTTGCAAGAAGAGAACACGGAAGACATCGCGAAAATGGCGGCGGTAACGCCTACGGATAAGCCCTATTTAAAAACGAGTATTTGGCGTATTTGCATCAACCGCTTGCCGTGGCTTTTGCTCCTGCTTATCTCGTCCACCTTTTCCGGACTGATTATTTCCGCCAACGAACAAACGCTGAATATGCCTGTGTACGGAATCGTACTCACGGCGTGTATGCCCATGCTTATGGGCACGGGCGGGAACGCAGGCTCACAGGCAAGCGCAATGATCATACGCGGTCTTGCGATTGGCGAAGTCAAGTTTTCCGATTTTTGGAAAGTGGTTTGGAAAGAAATACGCGTTTCTTTGCTACTTGGCGTAATCCTTTCGGGGGCGTGTTTTGTAAAGGTA
>JAZOPU010000019.1:0-1761 GCA_045655705.1 Candidatus Scatosoma sp. | reverse complement strand
GCCCATTATAAAGCATAAAATTGCCACTAAAAACTTTTCATTATCTCGCCCCTTTGGTTTATTATATTTATTATAACATACCCAAAGAGTAGTGTCAAGCCTTTTTTCAAAAACAAAGCGGTAAAATTTTACCCAAGCGCCACGTCTAAAATCATCATTACCATAAAACCCAAAACAAAACCCCAAGTTCCAATCGCCGATTTATCCGCCGTAGCGTCGGGTAACAGGTCTTGGACGGTTACAAACAGCATTGCGCCTGCGGCGAATGCAAGCAGCCATGGTTGCAAAACGACGATACTTGCCGAAAGGAAAAATCCGAGCGTAGAAGCAATCGGCTCGACCAAACCGCTCGCCGCGCCCCATAAAAAAGCTTTTTTATTATTCCCTATCGCCGTTTTCATAGGCAAGGAAATTGCCGCACCTTCGGGGAAATTTTGCACGCCGATACCGATCGCCAAGCCAAGCGCGGACAAATACGCCGCCGTCGTGCCAACAAGACTCGCCGCACCGAATGCAAAACCGACGGCAAGCCCCTCGGGGATATTATGCAAAGTCACCGCAAAAAACAAACGCATTGCCTTTTTATTGTCTTGGTCTTGCTTGCTTTTGAGTGGTGAATATTTATCGAGCGCAACCAAAAACAAACCGCCCAGCATAATCCCTACCGCCGCGGGCACGAATGAAAAGTTTCCAAATTTTGACGATTGTTGCATAGACGGTATGAGCAAAGACCAAACGGATGCAGCAATCATAACGCCCGCGGCAAGCCCGAGTAAGAACCTATGCACGCCTTGCGGAATTTCCTTTTTAAAACAAAACACGACCGCAGCGCCAAGCACGGTCATAAAAAATACGAATGCAAAACCTATAATGGTTATCCCCACGTTCCCCATCGTATATCCCCCGTTTTTTCATAAGAGTACTATTACATTATATGAAAAAACGAGTTTAACTGACACGAAAAAAAGCCCGCAAGGGGCTTTGTTTATTTCGCGTCGGGATCGTACACAGCAATATACGGTAAATTTCTATAATATTCTCCGCAATCCAAACCGTAACCGATAACGAACTTGTCGGGAATTGTGAAAAGCGAATAATCCGCTTTAAAATCCACCAAACGGCGATCAGGCTTATCCAGTAAGGTTACGACTTTCAAAGAAATGGGATTTCTTTCTTTTAAGAGTTTAACGATATCGTTGAGCGTTCTACCCGTATCGATAATATCTTCGACGATAATCACGTGATAATCTTTCAAATCTTGGTCAAGATCCATCGTAATTTTCACAACGCCCGTAGAAACCGTGCCCTGATAATAACTTTTTGCACACATAAAGCCGATTTCGCAAGGTACGGTTATAGCACGGCAAAGATCCGCCATAAACACAAACGCGCCTTTTAAAATACTGACGAGCAAAATCGGACGTCCGTCGTAGGACTCGCTGATTTCTTTACCAACTTTTGCAATCGCTTCCTTGATTTGCTTTTCCGTAATAAGTACTTCTTTGATTTTTTTGTTAAATTCTTCTACCGTGTGCATAACTTTTTCCTTGGTGTTAGTAGTAATATTTTAACATTTTACACTTTATTTGTCAATGATTTAAACACAAAAAAAGAAAGTCTGTAAAAAGACTTTCTTTTTTTGGAAAGCGGCGATTACCTATCCTCCCGGTAGTAACCTACAAGTACTTTCGGCGTAAAAGAGCTTAACTTCTGTGTTCGGAATGGGAACAGGTGGATCCTCTTTGCCATCATCACCGCTAT
>JAZOPU010000018.1:0-30669 GCA_045655705.1 Candidatus Scatosoma sp. | reverse complement strand
GAAAATATAATAAATCAAATTGCCGACGAAGTATTACAAGAAATAGAAAAATACCCGCTACCCGTCGCGGACGAAAAAACGTTAAAAAAGCGCAAGGGCGAAATTTTAAAAGAACTTGTTGCGCTTGCAAAAATGAAAGCGGCAAAGGAAATTGACGACGAAGTTTTTGCGTTGACAAAAAAGGAGTACGACGACGAAAAGGCACAAATCGAAATTGACTTGTACGCAATAGAACAAAGCAAAAAAACGGTTGTTGACCGTGAATTTATTATTGATACTCTCCGCAAGATGATTGCCGATATTGAAAGCGGCGACCACGAAGTTATAAAAGCCTTATTAAACCAACTTGTTGAAAGCATTGTTGTTACAAACGACAAGGTTGTTGTCAACCTTGTTGTTTATTTCAGCAAGTATGCGTCTAAAGCAAACAAGGGCAACCCCAAATTCGCAATAGGCACAGAAATTGAACGCGGCGAATTAAAGCGATAAAAAAGAAAAAGCAAGGGCGAAAACCCTTGCTTTCCTTGCTTGTTACATATTGCCCGCTTTGTTCTTTGCAATAGTGCCGCGTATATTGCTTATACCCGAAACGGTTATAATCGGCAATTCGCTAATAAGGTCGGTGCAATTCATTATTCCACCGCCTACCCATTGCAAGATAGAATTTGTTTGATAAAATCCCGACCTTGCACCAATGGGCGCATTTACGGCATACAAGATTGATACCGCGTTCGCGTCGCTTTGCCCTACAACCGCGCTTTGCTTTGTCGCGTCGCCTGTATATGCGTAATACTCGCCGCCGTATATGCGGACAATTCCATTTGTGGACGGCATAAAGCAATACGAATTGTTTGTTACGTTCGCAATGCTCGCGCGGCAATTCGTGAACGTGCCATTTGGCGCAACGTAACTGTCTTTATATGCTGTTATCCAAAAACGGCAATTTTCATAATTGATATTCCCGCTTGTGGCAATCGATATTCTTATGACAGTATCTATTGCGGTATTGCTTGCAATGACGTTCGCGCCGACGATGTTTATTTTGCTCGCTCTAAAAATAACGTTGTACGTACCGCTTGCAATAGTCGGGGTGATAACCCCCGCTCTTGTAAAGTCAACAGTAACAATTCTGTTTGTGTCGGACGGATTTATAAAGTTAAACCAAATATACGGGCTTGTCGTTGTGCCGCTTCCGCCGAATGCCGCTTTCATTCCTATTTCGCCGACGACGTTAATTTTCACGCTTCTATAATCGTTTGTGCTGTACCATTCGCGCACTATTTCCGACAATTTTACGTTGTCGTCAACGCCGTTGCAAATATATTCATATTCGCCCGTTGTATTAAGTGCCGCAACAGCGTTTTGCAATTCGGTTATTTCTTCCGCAACTTTCATTATGCCCGATCCGTCAAGTGATTTATAACATTTTACTTCAATTTCCGTACCCGCAACAAGTGTGCCGCTAAAAGTAATCGTATTGCCTGTTATTGTATAGTCAACGCCTTCGGTTTCAACCATACCGTTTACATATACTTCAATAAAGCACGTTTCCGCGTCATATTGCGGAATATTAAAAGTTGTGGTATTTGTTGCGTTTGGAAGAACAACGCGCCAATTATACCGTTTAAAAAGCGACGTCGACGTTAATGTGTCTTTTTTATCTTTAAACCATTCGTCAAAAGCCGCGTCAAGGCTTGCAAAAAATGAATTGTCGCCGCTTGTGGAATATACCCAACCACATAAACCCGCGTCGCCCCTTGTGTCGGTAATTTGTACGCTTGTTGCGTTTGCTCCAATGTATATATCGGCAATAACTAAATCGTATATATTGCCTTCGCGCACGGGTGCGGGTTTTGTCGGGTTGTTGCTTGCTTCGCCTTGCTGATAAACAAGCGAAATACTACGTACCGACATACCCATATTTAACCGCAAAAATACGCGGTCATATCTTGCGCCGCCGATTGGTGCGGATACCGCGTTAAAAGTATACGGCGTATCGTTATAATAATAATGTCCGTTAATCCAAGCACGACCAACGCCAACCGTAACAACCATACCGTTTCGCGTAACTCTCAAATCGTCGCTTGTGCTTCGCAAAACACCGTTTGAAATAACAACCGCCAAATTGTCGGCGTAATCGTTTGCGTTATATTTGCGGTCGTATTCGCCGTTGTTAAGTAAAGCATTAAAAAAACCACTTCTTTGCATTTTCAAAACCTCTCTTTATTGATAATTTACTTCTACGGAATAACCGTCGTCGTCTTGTACTTCGGTAACTTCTCTTATACGGACGTTAATATATTTTCCAATGTCGTTATCTTGCACGGTTACAATGTCGCCAAGTGTAAAATCGCGCCCGTAAATGTAATTGCCGTTTGTGACATCAATATTGCCGTCAAACGTTTCAATTGCAACCCACGGCGCAAGGTCTTGTTTTCCCTGTGCGTCAAGCATTGTTTTATATTGTGCGTCGGTGTAATTTTGTTCAACGTCGTTTTCGTCTTTATAAGTCTTGCTAATTGACGAAGCGTCAACCCACATTTCACGCCGTTGCAACCCTTTTGCGCCGTTTTCAACCATTGAATAAAAGCGTTGTAAACCTTCACCCGCTCCGCCGATTAAAGCGGCATTTTTTTCGTTTGTGGCACTATATGAATAATTGCTTGATAGTAAATTGTCGTATTCTTGACTAAACATAATCGGAATATTGCCGTTTATATTGTCTTTGCTTCGGTCTGTTCCTTGCATAACAATATATTCAAAATGCCCGTCAACTAAAACACACATTGCCGCAAGTCCGTATTCTTCAAGTACGCCGTCGGTATATGATAGTAAATTTTGATATGACACTTGTTTTTGTGCCGCGTTGCCGTTAGCGTCTACAATCCGCAACGGGATATTTGCCGCCGCTCCTAATGTAAGCAAATCAATATTGCGTTTGCTATCAAAAGCGCAAGCAATCGCGTTATTTTTAACAACTTCACGGATTGCACTTTCTACATTGCCCCGTAATATTGTTGGCGTGTTTGTGTTGCCCGACAAATCATATATTAGTCGTCTGTCAAGAATTGATTTTACAAAACGCCCGCTTGCTGTTATCATTTGCCCGTCCTGTTCGTCGTTAATAATGTTTATTGTTTCGATTATTCCGACTTCTTTATTATCGGGGCGGGTTACATATTCGCCCATCAACAACAAATTGACAATTTCGGGGGTTGCGCTTGCGTATATTTCAAAGTCACCAACGCCGAAATATACAGAGTGCCATATAATAGAATTTGCAACGTCAATAATACCAATAACCTTTGTTTGTGCGTTCCGTATTTCAACATATTCAATCATTTATATATACCTCTGTTTATAAATTATCGAAAATGACATATTGTCAATATTTTCGTCGTCGCTGTCGATTGAAAAACCATTGTCGCCCGTTTCAAGTTGTAGCCAAGTGCTAAACGGTTTTACTTTATCAATAATATTAACGCCGTTATGCTTGACGGTTTTGTTTCCCTTATGGGTTGTAATAACAACGCTATCGCCCGTTTGCATAATAAACGGGTTAGATATTGCCCCGCTTTCTTCGTAACCTATGCCGAAATATTTGCCGTTTTGGTCGTAAATAATCGGGTTTGTTACGGTATCGTGTGCATATAATGTTATTTCAAGCCCAATAGGCACGTCGCCCGCATTGTAAAAGGTTTTTGCGCGTATTGTGTCATATTCGCCGAACGCTATTCCTTCTTCGGGAAAATAAAGCATATCGGCGGGGCTGTCGGTGAAGTAATGCAAACTGATTGCCTCGTTTATTTGTTGAACAACGTCGTCTAAATCTTCCCAAAAAGGTTGTTCGCAATGTAAAGTTATTTGCATAACTACCGCGCCATTCCAACGGGGCATATCCACCGCTTCAACAATGCCCGAAATAACAACCGTTTTTTCGTTTTGTGTCCACATTAAAGACCCTTTTTGTTTCAATTTAACGATTTTCAATATTTCCCGTTTTGCTTCTTCAACGTTCACGTCGCTTTTAATGCTTAAATCAATAATAATCGTGCGCGGGTCTGCTTGTACGTTGTTTACTGTGTCGCCGTCAACGCCACCAATAACCGTACTTGAAACGCTCGCGCTTGCGGCTGTGTGTCCGTCAATGTGCGACAATACAAAGTATTTGTTTGTTGCAAGGGGCAACACGTCGCCCCTTGCTGATATGTAATCAAATTTCATTAGTACGCACCCGCCTTTACAAGTCGCGCCGCCGCGTAAAGTTCTTGTTTTGCCTTGTATTTTTCTTTGCGGCTTGTGTACGCCTGTTTATAGTTATTTGTTTGGTACACGGTCAAGCCTTGCCCCTGTTCTGCCGCTATCTCTTGCGCAAGTTTCTTGATCCAACCCGTATTTTTTTCAAGCGGTATTATTGCTTCTGCTCCGTCTTCACCAATTACGGCGGTTGTTGCTTTGTCAACAACGCCGCCCGTCGCAAGTTCGGGTATTTGTGGAATTGGGGCGCGCCAAGTCAACCACGAAAACGGCTCAACGCCCGCAATTGACAACCCCGATATTGTGTTTAATACTTTGTTTATACCTTCAAACGGTAATTTTACAACTTTGTTAATTCCGCGAATTATTGCATTTACAACGGTTTTGAAAGCTGTAACAATTCCGTCTTTTATGCCGTCGAAAATTTTGCCACCGACGGAAAAAACATCTTTGACCTTCTGCCAAGCCTTCTTAAAAATATCACCGAAGAACGAAGCTACCGCCGAAAATGTGTTTTTTATGCCTTCCCACGCGTTTACAGCTCCATTTTTCAAGCCGTCCCACATTCCTGTAAAAAATTTTGAAATGGGTTGTATGATTTTTTCGTTAAACCACGTTGCCGCGGCGGAAAATGCGCCCGAAACTGCGTTCCAAGCGGCAACCGCGCCATTTTTTAAACCGTTCCACAAATTAACGAAAAATTCGCCTACCGCTTTAAATGCTGATTTCAACCAATCCATTACCGCGCCCGCTACGTTTTTTATGCCTTCCCACAATCCTATCCAAAAATTTTGGAAGCCTTCGCAATTATCCCATAAAGCCATAAATGCCGCCACAAGTGCAGTAATTGCCAATATAATTAAACCTATCGGGTTTGCGTTCATTGCTATATTTAACGCGGTTTGTATTGCTGTTCCCGCCGTTTGTACCGCATTTAAAATAGTTTGCGCGCCACCAAACGCAAGCCACGCCGCTGTTAAGCCGCCGACAATTACGCCGATTAAAGGCAAGTTGTCTTTTATCCACGCAAAGCCGTTTTGTATGGCGGGAAGCCCCGTATCAATTAACCATTGCAACGCCTGTGTTTTCATTTCTGTGAATTTATTTGTTATAGGCTCGATTTTTGCGCCAAGTTCTGCCATTGTTTTATCATATTCGGCTTGTGCGTTGTTTGCGTCAACAATGCTTTTGTTGTTCTCTTGCCACGCCTTACCGCTTTCAACAAGTCCTTGTTCTGCAAGCATTTTTTGTATCAAGTCGGCGCGTTCTGCTTCGGTTGAACATTTAGCAAGTTTTTCGTTGAATTTCTCAACGTCGCCGCCCGCCCATTCGATAACGTCCGCCAAGTTGCCTTGCACTTCGCCAAGTTGTACGGTATGGTTGACCGCTTCCGCCAATCCGTCAATCGGTATACTGTCGCCGTATTTCGCCCAAGCACCAATTACGCCGTTTGTCAACTCTTGCAATTTGCCTTGTTCAAGCCCTATTGCTTGCAAGTTTGCCGTTGTTGTTGCCGCGCTTTGTGTGTCGCCTAAAACGCCATTTAATTGTTTAAATGTCGCTTCGGTTTCGGCTACGGAATAGCCCGCCGCCTTGCTACTGTTTTCAAGACTTGCCATAATTGTTCTATATTCGCGCGTTGCTTCTGCAAGTCCTAACACGGTTGTTATTGCATTTTTTGCCGCGTCAACTAATGCCGTCAACCCGTTTGCAATAAACCCCGCAAGTGCACCCTTGCCGACGGTGAAGCCGTCGCCCGCTTCTTCTGCCGCGTCGCCTGTTTCCCGTGTTGCGTCGGCGGCTTCATCTGCGGCGTTTTCCAATTTTTCAAGGGCTTCGGTTTGCTTTTTTATTTCTTTTTCGGTTTTGTTTAATGCTTCTTGTTCTTTGTTTATGTCCGTTCTTAACTTAACGGCGGCGGCACTTGTCGGGTCAAGTCCGTCGGCAATAAGTCGGTCATATTCGCTTTGTAACGCGTCAACTTTTTTGCGTTGCAAATCTGCCGACGTGTTAAGGTGTTTAATTCGGGTTTCAAGTCCTTCTTGACTTTTCGTCCAATCGTCCATACCCGCGGCGGCGGCTTTAAATTCGCTTTCGCTTTCGCGTATAAGTCTATTTGCTTGTGCAAGCCCCGCTTTTAAGGATGTTATATCAATACTAAAAGACGCGCCCAATGTTTCATTTGACATAACGCCACCCCCTTTTTATATTGCGCCCCAAAATTGGCGATCAAGTTCTTTTTCGCTTGCGCTACTCATATACGCCGCGCCGCCCCCGTCGTCGCTTTTGTTGCTCCCTTTTTCTATAAAATAATTTATCAACATAATAACGTTGTCTTTGTCCTGTTTAAATATCTCAAACGGCGTAACATTGTATAATTTAGATAATTCCGCCGTAAAGTCCATAAGTTCATAAAAAATACTGTGCGGGCGGGGAATGTCTATTTCCGCGCCCTCTGCGCGTTTTTTACGTTACCGCCTTTTATTGTCTGCCCGCCCGAAACAATCTGCAAGAATGTGTTCATAACGTCCGTGCCGTCGGCGTGCATAAGTTCTTCGTCGGTTAAATTACAAAATACAGATTTTAAAATATTTCCGACGGCTTGCATTTGTTCTTTTGCTGTTTTGTCCTGTAATTTTTCTTGCATTTCTGCCGCTTCGATATATACCGCCCACGGGCAAATATTTGTTTCGTGCATTTTTATTACTTCGTCATTTTCGCCATAAATAGGTAATTCGTATTTTGCCATTGTGTTACCTTCCCTTCTTATTTGCAAGAAGGGGCGACGTTTCCGCCGCCCGCTTGCTGTGTGTTTTCTACTCTGCCGCGGCTGTTACTTTTTCAGTAATTTCGCCTATGTTGTCGGGTGTTACAACCTGTTCAACCCAAGACGCGTCTGTCTTTATCTTTGTATATGCTGTGTCAATACGTACAACCTTTGCGCCGTTGTTAATAGCGTTAAAATTGTACTGTGTTTTGTATGCGGTAAATGGTAAAGTCATACCCGCCGCGTCGGTGCTGTCGTCTTTGGTCTTTGTTGCTTCTTCCGATCCACCGTAAGTACATTTCAAAAACCAAAAATATTCACTTGTTCCGTCGGTATAATCTTTTTTGCCGCTAACTGCAAAATATTTGCCGTGTACGTCGCCGTCGTCAATTATTGCGCCCGTTGTGGTGTCAACGTGCTTGCCTTCAAGCCACGCAATAAACGCCGCGCGTATTGCCGCGCCGATAATTTCCATTTCGGAAGGTGCTTCTTTGGCAACTTCCGCAAACATTGCATTATCATAATAAATTTGTGTTTTATCAACACTTTTTGATATTTTCAGTTCGCCCGCGGGTATAAGCTGTTGGGGCGCACCGACGGGTTTATATCCTTCGGGGCTGTCTTCTATTTCGCAAATAAAAATTTGCGAAAGACCACGAAGCAAACCAAACTTTTTTTCATTCTCTGCCATTGTTTACACTCCTTTATAAATATTCAGTAATAACGAAGTCCATAGCCCACCCCGTATGCGTTGGCGCGTCGCTCGGTATGTCGTGCCCTTTGCCTTGCGGGATAAAGCCCGCCGCCTTTAAAGCGGCGCGAATTTCGTCGGGTTTCGTGTTTACGGTGTCGGGGTTGTTGCTGTATAAAATAACACTAAACAACCAATCAACCGATTTTGTTTCATTGTCAAAATGTGCATTGTCGGGCGTGTCATTCGTCCAAAAGGTAACGAACGTATCGGGGTACACTTCCGACGAATTTAAAGACCCTTGTAAAAATAGTGTTTTGCCCTCGATAAAGCCCACCTTTTCAAGCGTTTTAATTAAAAAATTTTTCATCCTTCAAGCCTTCCCAATATTTTTTTTAACGTTTCTTCTTGCGCTTGTTTTATTTTCTTTTTTGCGCCTTGCTTTGCCTTTTGGATAAAGCCACGGGCAACGACTTTGCCGTGCTTGCTTCGGTGCGGCGTTCCGTAATTAAGAAAAACAACTTTGTAACCGTCCGACGGATCGTCGGGGTTATAATTCCCCTTTTTATATCCAACCCGCGCCGTATATCTGTTGCCCTCTTTTTCGATTTCGGGCGGCGGCATACGGTTTATTAAATCGCCTTCAACCCCCGCCGCTTGCATTTGCGATTTTAATTCGCTTTGCATAATATGTGCCGATTGTTTCAAGCAACTATTCGCCGCATTGTCTACCGTGCCGCCCGCTTTTTTTATCTGTTCAAACAAATCGTCAAAGCCGTTAAGCTGTAATTTGATTGACATATTACGCACCGCCCTTTATGCGCCTTACTTTGAATTTTAAAAACATATTCCGCATTTCTATGTTTTCAGGCTCGCCCAAAATTTCATATATTTTCGGGTTTTCGGTTTCTTCCGTGCCGTCAAGCAATATAACGCGGCAATCGCCTTTTATGTCGGGGCGATACCAACAAACAATTTGCGCGGTATCTTCGACGGATAAAACGCCGTTATCGGTTTTTTCAGTTCCGCCGAAAGACTTAAAATTTGCCATTATAACGCCGTTGACATTTTCCCAGGTCTTTTTATTAACCCCGTACGAAGTTTCGCTTTGTGGGCGTTGCAACCGCAACGGCGTTGTCATTTGCGCCGCTTCAATCGGTCGAAACATCTTCCGCCACCTCTTTTAATGAAAGTTGTGTCAAGCGGCGGTTAAAATATTCGCTATGTTTAACGCCGCCGCTTGAATAATTCCAAAGGTCGGTAACACCGCAAGCAATACAACCGATCGCCGCCGTGCTTTCTGCAATTTCTCTTTTAACGCCACCGTCAACCAATTCTTCGATAACATCATTTATAAAAATTTCAAGTTGTTCGTCGTTATGGTTAGCGGACGCGTTGCCATACAAAGCAATTTTTACTTTTTCAAGCCTTTCGGCGGCTGTAAGTTGTGCCATTTTTATTACCTCACTTTATTTTTGTTGCGTACTGTCACATTATGCGCCCGCGCCAACTGTGCCAATAATAAAGCCTTCGTTATATACAACGTCGCAACCAATATCAGCATTACCGCGGATAGTAAGAAGACCCTTGTTAAATTTAAAGTCTTCGGATACTGCTACTTCATAATTTCCGAAAAGGTCAAGTTTAGCCTTTGCGGGCTGTCCGTAAATCAGCTTGCCCGCTGTAAGATTGCTATTAAGGCAATATTTAACAGACAAACCGCCGTCCTTAATTACGCCAATATTGGGGTTGCTCGCGTCGGGTGTAATTTCGTACACGGGCTTTTTGTCGCTTCCGCGAACGTCACCAAATGCAACAAGATCGGTTTTATTAAGGAAAAGAACGGCTTGACCGATAACGTTTTCGTCACCGCCATAATTAAGGGCAATTTTACGAAGTGTTTTATCGTCAATTACGTCAAGGGGCAAAGCAACGTTCAATTTGCTTGCAAGTACCTTTTCAATAATAATTGCGCTTGCCTTTTTGCGAAGTGCAAGAAGTGCGTTCTTTCTTACTTTTTCTTCATACTTCAATGGGCTTTGCTTTCTTACCTGTCTTGAAATATCGGAAATTGTTGTAATTGTTTCGGGTGTAATTGTTACATAATCAACAACGGTTTCACCCTCGGCATATGCTTCACCCTCGGAAGTAACGCCCGCGGTCGGTGCTGTAAATTCATACGCGACTTTATCGCTTCCCATACCTTCGCAATCTTCAATGTCAACCATATCAACAATTGAAGAAACTTCGTTGTTAATTTCGTTAATTCCGCTTACTTGTGTAGGTGTTGCAATCTTACCACTTGAAACAAGCATTGCGCGCGCTTCTGCATTACTGATTGACATTTTTTCAGTTTTTACAAATGCTTGCGCGCGGGCTTCAAGTTCTTTGTCTGTCTTTGCTGTGGGGTTGTTACCTCTCATTTCCATAGTTGCCATAACGTTTAAACCTCTTTCTTCCTCGCTTTTTGTTTCGGGGTTGTCTTTTCTTTCTTCTTCCGCGGGTGTTTCCTCTGCGGGCTTGTCAACATCTGCAAGCATTGTTTCAACGTCTGCGATTTCTGCGGCAAGTGCTTTAAGGGTTTCACCGATTGCGGCGCGTTCCTCTTTGTTGTCGCTTTCAATCAAAGACTTATTAAGCGCGTCGCGCTGTTCCTGTTTTGCCTTTAAAAGTTTAAGTAATTTTTCTTTCATTTTTTGTTCGCTCCTTTATACATAGTAATAAATGTTTTTGCCCTGTAATCGGGTTTATGTTTTGGCGCGTTATCCAACGCACGGCGCGCATTATCCAACGCGCGGCGGTCACTATCCAATGACCGACTATTTATGTTAGTTCCCCCGTATGCGGGGAAATTAACAGCGGAAATTTCAACAACAATATCAACTTTCAAAATTTCTCTAAACTTTACGCCGTCGCGTATGCTCCAACGTTCGTTATCTTCCGAAACAAAGAATATAAAACTCATTCCGTCCATATCGCCGCGACCAATTGCGGAATAAAGGGCGCGCGCTTCTTCGTTGTTTTGGGTGTCTAAATCTGCTTTAAAATTAAGCCCGTTTTCATCCGCGAATAATTGCATTGTGTTCGGCTTGTCGCTTTTATTATTGCGTCGGCTTCTTGCTAACGCTATGCCCTTTAAATTGTGATTAACTAAAAATCGAACGTCGTCAAAATCGGTTTCGTTAAAAGCACCCGTTCGGATAACTTCAACAAATTTTTCGCCGTTTTCGTCGGTTATAACGGTTTCTTGTTCATATACCGCCGCCAAACCTTCTACAATATGCCCCGTGTTTTCGTCGTCCGATCCCACGGCGCGAAATTGTGCCGTAAAACCACGTTGCAAAAAATAATCATTCTTCGTTTTGTTCATTGCTTTCACCACCTAATTTATTATTATTGTTTTTATCAAGTAAATTGTTATAGCCTTGTGCGATAACTTGCCCTTGCCCGTCGGGTAACGGTGCATAACCAAATAACGCGCGAAATTCGTCTTTCATTAACGCGCCCGCGGGCATTGCTATTTGTGCAAATGATATTTTGTTTTCCATACTCATAAATTGAATTTCATTCGGATATAAAACAATTTCATTACCGAAAGACGTTTCACGGTCGGAAAATATACAACGGCTCATTGCTTGCCCCAACCCTTTTATATCTGCTTCAAGCGCGTGTTCGTAATATGCTTCTTTTTGTGATTTTGTATAATCGCCGTTAAGTATTGCAAGGCTTGTGCCGCTTGCACGTAAAATTGTATCGTGAAAAAATTTCACCGTTTCCGCGTCAACAAGTTTAACGTCGCGCGGTACTTTTTCGACTTCCATTTTTAAATCAGTAAATAAAATACCGCTTTTGTTTGCCTGTAAATCTGCTTCAAATTCGTCGCGTTTTTTCTTCATATCCGCGTCGTCGTTATATGAATTATAATTTACAATAGCATTTATTTGACAAGAAACTTCAAGGGCTTTCGCAATGCTTTGTGTCAATTGGTCGTAACGTTCTAACATTGTAAGAAGACCCGCATTGTCATTGCCGCCAAACATACCGCCGCCGAAATAATCATTAACGCCGTAATCTTTGCGCCAATGAATAACGCTATCAGCGGGTAACGTTGTTTCGTACCCGTTTGCAAATCGCATTTTTAAAAACAATTCGCCCGCGGCATTGGTCATATATGAAACTTCGCACGGCTTCAAGGGATAAAGACCCGTATAATATCTTTCGCCGCCGTTGGTCTTGTACCAAGTCGGATAAATAAAAACATTCTTCGTCAGTTCAAGAAGTATTGTTATTTTTTCTAAAAAGTCCGCCGTCGTCATATATGCGTTAGGACGTTTTAAAACTCGCGCTATACTGCTATCAGTAACAACCATTTGCGCGCCGTTTGTCGTTCTTATGTGTCGCGGGTCAAGTTTTTTAAACTCGTTTGCTTTGCAACGGATCGATTGAACGATAATATCGGACGCGTACACGTTTTCACCGAATGAAGTATAAAACGGCAAGCCGCCCCCGCTTGTCGGCGCATAAATTAAGTTCGGTTTCTTTTCTTTTTTTCGCCAAAAATCTAAAATTCCCGTTGTAATCGCCTTCTTTCATTTCTTTACACTTTAAATCAATTTACAAATCGGCGTGCGCCGCTTCTTCCTGTTTTTTCAAAATTTCGGCATATTCTTCGTCGGTTATTTCGTGCCAATTTTCGGGCTTGTCATTACAACCAAGATATATATCTTTTCCGTATGCTTCGCCGTTTGTTAATATGTGTCCTTCGGACGCTGTCAATTTAATAATTTTAATTGTTGTCTTTTCCATTTCTATACGCTCCTTATGTTATTGTATTGCCGTCTTTATCAACTAGCGACCAACCTTTATTATAAATCAATGCTTTATCCTCGTTATATAGTTGTGTAATAGACGCTGAGCTTAATTTCAATGTTCGCGTTTCGCTTGTTGCCGAAAAATCATACAAAGCATTGATTATGCTCATAAGGCTTTCATAAGTAAGACCTGTACACCATTCAAAAAATACATTACTGCCAAACTTGCCTTCAATCCTTATTTCTTTTAACCAATGCGCTTGAAATGTTGAAGCCGTCACATTTTGTGTTCCATCTTCTTTTAATATCAACTTGCCTATTTTTGTTATTGAATAATTATTACACAACATATAGGTAAAGTTGGTTACTTTTCGCAAGTCCATTAACTCTATCTCAGAAATGCCCGAGCTCCAGTCAAATGCGGCATACATATTTGTTGCCTCACTAAAGTCAATTTCATCCGCTGTTATAACACCTATATTTTTTGCACCGTGAAACATATATGACACGTCGCCACTTGGTTTAAATTGGAAAGGTGGATTGAACCCGCCAACCAAACTAAAGTCCATATTCCTAAATGTATGGTATGTATTACGAACAATCATATTCCACCAAGCCACACTCGTTTCTTGTTTGCCTATGTCCTTGCCGTCAATCTCGCCGTCTTTATAGCCGTCAAGATAGCCGTCCGAACGCCCCACGTCGTAACCGTCATACCAACCGTTTTCGTCGCCTTCGTTATATCCGAATTGCCATTGTTGCGCGCCGTATCTGCATACCCGTTCCCCATATTCCGCCGCCGCTGTTCCGTCCTCAATTTCTGCAATCAATTTAATGTTGTCAAGTGCTTCAATTGTTGTATTAACATTTGTTTCAAGTGTGCCGACCTCTGCGCTTGTCAATTCTTTATCTGCTAACCGATCCGCAAGCCTTTTATTTTGCGCGCGGTTTATGTTCGCTTCAAATGTTGCCGCGAAACGTTGTTTGACTTTTGAAACTTCACTAACTGCCCCCATTTTTTCACCTTCCTATTATTCTATTTATTTAATAACGCTTTGAAATTCCGAATTGAATTTTTGCAAGGTCGCATAAAGAATTATAAACACGACCGCGCCGTCAATTCGTTTGCTTGCTTGCGATTTTTTGCAACTGTAATTTTCGTGTCCGTCAATATAACAACAAGCATTTCCCAAACACCAAGCGTCAACGGGGTTGTTGCCGTAATTTATAATATGATTTTCAAAATCGCGTTCAATCCATTTCATAGGTGTTGACATTACTTTTTGATTTATTGGCTCGCGTATATCCTCACTTAATTCGTCAATGCTTTTTTCAAACTCTCGCGCATACGCTTTGTCGTACCCGCATTTTAAAACGCGTATATTGAATTGTTTCTTTAATTCGGCAATATAATTTGTTACTTGCGTTAAATCAATAATGCTACCTTTGCAAATTGTTATATAACCATTCTGCGCCCATTCTTCATATCTTGCGCCCGCGGCTTTGTCCGCGCTGTCGGTCAATTTGCTTTCGGGTATCCAATAATGACTAAATACATATTTCGTCGGGTCATTCGGTCGCATAAACAACAACTTTAAATTTGTTAAGTCGGTTGTCTGCGAACAATCCAACGCCCCCAAACAAAAACAATTTTTAAATTCTTCAAGGCTCTTTTTATCCTGTATATATGTAAAGTCTTCGGATCGTAACCACGCTTGCGCGCTGTTCTGCTTAATATTAAAATCTTTGCAAAGCAAGTGTAAACGTGCTTCTTTATCTGTCCGCGCAAGTTCAACGTCACGGCGCAACTTTGCAATTTTTTTAACGCCATAGCGTAATGACGGGTTTGATTTTTCCCAACTGCTTTCGTCTTGCCAAATTTCTTGTTCGCTGTCCTGTTCAAAAAGGAACGGCAAAAAATGTATGTCGTCTTTTTCGCCTTCTATAACCGCTTTTGCGTGTGCTATTTTTTTATCTAAATAACAACCGTCACGGCTAAACCCTTGTGTTGTGCAAGTAATAAATAACGGGTCGTCTTTCGTTGACATTCCACGCCAACACGCTTCGGCAATTTCACTATTGCCGTTTTCTTCGTCTATGTCGTGCGCTTCGTCAAGATATGTTTTTGTGTAGTTGCCGCCGTCCTTGTTTTGCGTCTTGCTTGACATACGCGAAACGATTATGTTTTTATATTCGTTTCGTAATTCAATTAGATTTTGACTTGTAATTGCTTTGTGTGGGTCAAGCCGCGACCGCATACCCGCAATTTCACGCCATATATATTTTGCTTGTCGGTCGTCATTCGACGCGCAACAAATTTCCGACCCACCAACGCCAATAAATAAGTCGGTGTTACCGTCGCCCGCTAACATTGTACTTTTGCCGTTTTTCCTTGCTATTTCAAGTAACGCTTCAATGAAACGCCGTAATTGTGTATCGCTCATTTTAAAGGCGTAAACGGCTTCCCAAAATGCAAGTTGATACGGCATTAACTCCAACGGTTTCCCGAAAAACGGGTGTTTACTTTGCAAGCACATACTTTGCATAAATTTAATGCGTTTATGTGCGTCGGTCGTGTCGTAATAATAACGCCCGTCTTGTAAATCTTGTATAAGGTTTTCAACCTCTTTTTTTATCCAATACCCCGCGATCACGTGCCGCCCGCGTATCAAATAATCGTATTCTTCAAGATATGTCATTCAAACTCACTCAATTTTTTTATCAATTCTTCCGCCGCCGACGCTTCATTTTGTCGCAACTGCCACAATAATAATTTTAAATCAGCGTGATAAATTTGTTTCGTCTGTCTGTATGCTTTATTCATTGCCGCATTGGTTTTTGTTTTCGGATTGTTGCGGAATTTTTTTAATAATTCTTCTTCGTAAACAATATCACTTAACACGGGCGTTAATATTGCTTTTATATCGGCGGGCAATTCTTCTATAAATGTTTTTAATTCTTCAAGTCTTGTCATATTGCTTCACCTTCCCGCAAATAGTTTTTGTAGTTTTCAAAATGCTAAAACCTTTTCAAAGTTTCCCTAAAAAATTTAGGATTTTGAAAATTTTGACCCGCGCGCAAAAGAGGGGGCGGACACAGTATTTTAAAAATTTTTATTTTTTCTTTTGACGGGGGGTTATGTAATGACTTCCCACCCGTGCGCCTTCTTGTAAATTTCATCAATAAACGAATTACCCTTTAACGCCTTGTAAGCGTGATAACACTTGTCAAAGTGTTCCGCTTCGTATTGTCGTATTTTTTTTGTATCTTTACATTTGTAATATGTTTGCAGTATATCCGCGCGAAGTTGACAACGCACGCCCTCAATAATACGTCTGCCCCATATAAACGCCGCCGAAGCCGCGCCGAATATTATTCCAATGTCCGTTATAAGTATTGCCGCCGTTGATATAGTCATATTTGTTACCCGCCTTTGTTGTGTTTTATTAACTCCGCTTGTCGGAAAATGGCAACGGTAAAAGGGGTCGAACCTTTATTAGTAGATCCAAAGTCTACCGTCCTACCAATTAGACGATACCGTTATATTTGCACGGTATTATTTCCGCCGTGCTATCGGAAAAAAGGAAAAGAGTTGTATTACTTTATATCAAAAAGTAACGGCATTACTTTTGATATTCATTAAACATTATTCAACAATTTCGGCATAATTTATATTTATCCACCATTCAATTGGTCTGCCTGTTGTGTCAATGCCCTCGACCAAAAGCAAGGTGCGCCCGTCGTCATATACCGAATATGCCGTAACTTTGCCGACGTATCCGTTTACGGTATACTTGACTTTTTTGTTTAGCCACATTTCCATATTTTCGCCCCCTTTTTATTACGCTTGATATTCGTTAAACCATTTTTCAATATATTTCGCCCATTCGATTTTTTGCGCCTGTGTTCTGCTTTCGTCGTTTGCAAGCCGTTGTAAACACGTTTCTTTGTCGGTGTCTATAAATATAGCTTCCGCGCCCAACTCTTTTATACGTTCTTCGCGCGGACGTTTTGCCGCGCCGCCTTCAATAACAAAAGCACGTTCCCAACCGCCAACGCGCGGAAAACGCTTTTTAATCATATCTAAAATACAATTTCGTATTTCAAACATATTGTATTTTAAGGCGTTGGGCTTTTCGTATCTCGCGCCGCCTGTGATACATTGCCAAATATTATCAACGTCGCATACAATATCGCTATTGCCTTTTATACTATTTACAAAAGACGTTTTGCCGCTACACGGCGCGCCGTAAACGTAATATACTTTTCTTTCTGTGCAATTGCCGAAACGTTTATGTATTTCATTATGCGACTTATGCGAAACTATCATAATATTTTCGGGGTTAAGTGATACCGAAAAATCATTAACATTTTGCATTGTCAACGGTATTTTATGATGTGCAACAATTTCGTATTCTTTTATAATCGGGTCGCCGCTGTATTCACAATAAACAATTCCGTCTTCGCTGTTCCGCCGCTTTTCTATCAAATCAGCGCGAAAGGCTTTCCACAAGTCCGAACCATAAAACGCCGCTAAACTTTCAAACATCATTCTTTCGTCGCCTGTGTTCCAAAATAAAAGCCGATCACAACGACAAATACACTCATAAACAATTCGGCATTTATTAAGCCGCTAACGCTTAAATAACAAAATACCAAAGTCAATAAAATCGTGACTATTGATTTAATTGTTAATAGTTTATTTAATCTTTCTTTCATATCGTATTTACTCCTCTACAATTATTGCGCCATATCCCGCCGCCTTTAATTTTGCTTGCATATTTACGGCGTTTTGTTTGACCAAATACGCGCCGACTTGTACGCGGTATAATTTGCCGCTTTCGGGCGTTGTCGTCTTTTCCTCAACATACGCAATATTAAGTGTTTTTAAAATGCCTTTTGCAATTGCAACGCCCATTTTCTTTTGTTCTGTGTCCGTGTCAATTATTGCAAGGTCGGTTTTATTGTCAATAAAAGCACATTCAACAATAATTGCGGGTGCTTTTACTTCCCGAATAAAGCCGTAATAATCTTTGCCGCTTGCATTTGTTTTTGTTTTTGCTCCTCTGCTGTTCTGTCCTATGTTCACAATTTCACGTAAGACGTTAAGCGCAAGCGTTTTGCCTGTTCCCCCGTTATAATGGTAAAAGGCTTCCGCACCGTCGCCGCCGCCCGCGTTGTTGTGAATATCAACGGCAAGGTCGGGCGCAAATGCGTTACATTCTTTTATTTCTTCGGTCAATGGGTCGTTTTCGTCCTTTGTGCGGCTCATTCCTACCGTTACCCCGTGACGTGCCAAAACATCACGACAAGCAAGGGCAATTTCTAAATTAAGGTCTTTTTCTTTAAAGCCATTTGCAACCGCTCCCGCGTCCGTGCCGCCGTGTCCTACTCCAATAAAAACTTTTGGCATTGTTTATGCCCCCTTGTTAAGAAGTTTTAAAAGTTCTTCATATTCATTTTTTGTTATTCTGTCACTTGCATAAAATACGTCGATTTTTTCCGAAATTCCTTCCGTCTGCCCTTTTTCAATAAGGCGTATTAAAACTTTGTAAAGCATTATTCAGCTACCCCCATTTCTAAAAGCGTTAATCTATATTCGTGGTCTACAACCAACACGTCGGTTTCTGTTTGGCTTGCTTCGCCGCTTTGGATATGCTCGCCGCCGTCAACCTCAATTGCAATAACTGTTTCGCAATTGCTCATACCGCCGCGCCCTAACAAATTATAAGCCGTGTTTCGTACTGCTACGCCTTGCGCTTCTCTTTCTGTGCAACTCACAAAAACGCCGTTTGTATTCTGCTTGATATAATTAATTTTTTCAGTTATGGCGATTTCCTCGCCGTCTTTGATTATTTTATACATTGTTTTCCCCTCTTTTTTTATAGACAAAAACCACAAACAATCTTTGCGCTCTCTGTTGCGGGCAAAGTGCTAATCACAATCGCGTTGTTTTTCTGTTCAAATCTAAGATACTCCGTATCTTCATTTTTCCTCGGCGATCTTAACCAATGATGCTCCGCTGTGGCGGGATCGCTATCAAACATTAAATTTCCGTTTATAAAATATTCGTATTGTGTACCCTCGCCGCTAAATGACATATTTTCCGTGCCGTTAATTTCTATTTCGGACAATAAAAATAATTTGTCATTTGTTACTACAATTCCGCTTCTTCCGTCGCCCCGTGACGTGCGCTTTTTTACTGTGCAAATTCCCGTTTTCAATACTTGCGGGAATTGATTTAATATGCTTGTCATTTTTGTAGTTCGCATAGCCGAATTTTCCCAACCTTGCGAATTATCGGCAAGGTCGCCGTCTATCATTGCGCCCGTCTGTCCTGTTTCAACAATTAACGTCAACGGTGCATAATTACCGTTAATGTCTTCGTCGTGCTCTTTTCCTATAATTTTAGCATTATAATTTGTACTGCCGATTTTTATTTCTTTAGTGTCACCAACATTCCAAGTTGCGGGAATATCATTATTTTTACAAAGTGTTACAATTGTTTCCCAATCGTTATCGGCGAAATTATCCGCGTAAAATTCCATTGTTATAAAATGCTGTTTAACGGCTGTAACTGCAACCGTTTCCGTCCTTGTAATATTTTTATACGTTCCTGTTATTGTGTAATTTCCATAATTCGGAACAGTAAATACCCGCAACGTTGTTTGTGATGTTGTCGGCGGTATATTCTCGCCGTTTTCGTCTGTACAAGTAATTTCCCCGCCCCTTGTTGTTATAATTATTTCCGCTTGCGGCGGTATTTTAGAAATATTTTCGTTTAACGTTTTATCAAACGCGGTAAGGTTTTCCGTTATCCTGTTATCAAACGCGGTAAGGTTTTCGTTTATCATTTTTTCAAAATTAAGAAGCATTTCAACAACATCTGTTTCAAACGTGTCGTCGGTTTTAATATATAAACATTCGGCAAGTCTTTCGTTTTCGGGTATCGCGTTATATTCCGCGGTTGACCCAATCCAAAAACAAAGATTTTTGCCCGCGTTCTGTTCTTTAACTTTCGTAATAAACCCCGCGTCAATGTCGTTTATTTCCCCCGTTGAAACTGCTTGCGTAATCGCCGCAAGTATTTGTTCTTTTGTCATACTCTCAAATTTGCAATTGTCTTTACAAATTACATAATATTTGCGTCCGTCCATTTATTTAATCCCCCAAATCAAAATTACCGCTATCCGCTATCATTTTACGTAATTCAAATTCTTGTTTTTTTAATGTCGTTGTCGCGTTGTCTTTATCAAGCCAACTTTCGTCATAGTTGCGTAAAAGCATTGCCCCCGCCGTTTCGCTCGGCGGTTGGTGCTTCGTTGTTATTTCTGTATACGTAACCGCTTCGCCGTTTTCGTCTTTTTTAATATATTGTTTCTTTTCTTCGTACTCATAGCCCAAAGCCTTTTTTAAAAGCGCGCCGCGGATCTCAACAATAATACTTGCGCGCCCGTGCGTAAAAGCCGCCATTAACTCCGCTTTTTCTGCCTTGTATTTGTATAACGTACTTTCAGCAATTCCAAGCGCGTTTGCTATTTCTGTTACTGTCGCGCCGTTTCTAACTGCTTTTTCAATTTCTTTTAGGTGCGGCTTTATGTCGGTATCATACTTTGATTTTCTGCCCGTCTTTGCCATTGTTGCCGCTCCCCCCTTTTAAATAAAATAAGGGCGAAAACAATATTAAATTTTAATACCGCTTCACCCTGTCCGTTTGTTATGATTATTATTTTAATATATTAATTTCAAGATAAAATTATCACAATATTTGGATATTGTCAACAAGTTTTTTCATAATTTTATTTTTAGTTGCGTTTCGTCGCATTACGGACACAACATTTTTATTGTTGCGAAAAGTCGCAAAATACGCCTTTATAATTCAATCATAACAAAAACAGTTGCGAAACGGCACAAAAAAAGGGCGGTCGCCCGTCCTTTTCTTTTTAACTTGCTTGTAACTTGCACGCGTTAAAATGCATATTCGTGTATTTTATTATCCGCAAATTTTATTTTATGCGGGTACACTTCGCCGACAACTCCGTTTTCAAATTCAACAAGTCCGAACGTGTCACAGATCACCCCGCCCGCGTGTCCACCTTTCAAGACACTCGGCGAAACAATTTCGCTTTTGTCTACCCATTTATGAAACAATGCTTTTTTTCCGTCAACATAGCACGGGCGATATTCCGAAGTTGCTATTGTTATAGTTCCGTTAATTCCGCTCATTTGCTTTTACCCACCTTTCCAATCTTTTTATTATTTTTTTCGTTTTTCTGTCCATTTTATACGGCGGTCGGTTGTATTGCTTGCACTCCCTTTTTTCGTTATTCCCTTTCATCAATGCGGCGCGCATAACTTCCCTTTGCCACAAGTACGCATACGACGCGCATATTTTATAAGCAAGACGAAACAATCCAATATTACATAACACAAAAACAATTTTCTTTTTCATTGTTTCCCGCCGCCTGTCATTTCTTTTTGTAATTTATATGTGTATTCAATAAATGTTTCTTCCTCGCTATAATCTTTAAAATAAATTTCGTTTGTTGCATATTTGCGCACGGCTTCGGCATATTCTTTTATTGCTTCGGCTTTGGTTTGCTCTATATATTCTAATAGTTCTTCTAAAGTCGGTGTTTCTTTGCCTTTAAAAATACTTAACTTTTGAAGGTTGCCCCAAAACTCATTTACCGTTGTTTCAATATCCTTAAACCGCTCTTTATAAAATTCAACATCTTTTTTCAATACTTCTATTGCTACATCTTTGCAGTTGATTAGGTCAAGGGTTTCTTTTGCAATCGTAACATTATCACAACCGCCAACAATATCATTATCCATATAATACGGACATTGTGAACTTTGCTTACATTCGCCCCAATATGCAAGGCATTCCAAAGCCTTTATAATCTCGTTATCTGTTAAATTCAACTTTCGCACCCCTTAAATTGGCATATGTTCCGTTTCAATATAATCGCCGTTAATATTTTCAAAATTTATTGCGTGTGATATATCGGTCGTATGTCTGCAAAAGTCGTTACATTTTTCACATTGCCGCCGATCGCACAAATATATTACTTTGCTTTGTTCCCCTTTTTTAGTTCTATAAAATTTACACGGTTTTTCTTCTTTTGCACAATACGTTGTTTTCAGCGCGTCGCAATCGTCCTTTTTTTCATTGTAAAATATGCAATCGCGCTTTTTATTACTTCCATATTCTTTTTTTCTTGACATTTTTAAACCCCTTTCAAAACGTTACACAAATATTTAATACCGCCGCTATCCAATAAATCAGTTTTTTAAAATCACCGTTAAAGGCATATACGACCCCCGCGCCCAAATCAAGCAAAATTAAAATGCTCGGAAATATGTATTTATTCATTCCGCACCGCCTTTTAACGCTTTGATTTTGTAATATGTATCAATATTATTTTCTTGTATCGGTTCAAGTTCAAATATGCTTTCCCAAAAGGCTTTTGCTATTGGGTTTGTGTTTAATATGTGTAAATCTCTTAACATACCATATTTTTTAATATATGCTAAAACTGTTTTTCTTCCGTGTCCTTGTTTTCTGTGTTCGGGCAATACATACAAACAATCTATATATCCGTCATTTACGCACATCATACCTATTTCTGTTTCACCGTCTGCAATTCTAATTACTTGACATTGCTTTAATATTTGCGGTGCATACATACTATCTATTTCTGTCCTAAATGCCGTATACATTTCACAATCTGTCATTTCTCAACACCCCCGTCCATTTTTGCGCCGCATTTTGGGCAATAATCAAATTCACATTCGCAAGAATATGTGTAATCGCCGTCGTCGTCGTATTTTGTTTCGGTGTAATCAGCACAACAAAAACCACATACCGAACATAAAAATTCGTCAACGGGGTGCATACTTGTTGCATTGTGTCCGTGTTTCACTTCCTCAACGTTTGCGGCGGGGGTATTGTCGATATCTTCTTTAATTTTTTTTACAAGTCTTGCTTTTATTTTGCTTATCTTATCGGGGCAAGTTGCGTAAAGACTTAATTCTTTTTCCAACTTATAACTTATATTTTCTTTGTTTATATAGGTCATATTTTAAACCACCTTTCTATATTTCTCTTATTCTTATTCCGTAAATATGTAACATCAACTTGCGTTTAATAACGAATTTCGCATAAACGGCACTTGCCGGATCGCGAAAACCTTTCGCGTCTTCAACAACGGTTTTGCCGTTTTCGTTATATACAAAATCGGCGTTGTAAACTAAAGATTGTTCAATACATACTTCTTTTGTTTTGGGTTGCCCTTTTTTAGCACCTATTTTGTAATACTCGCCCGTTTCAACTGTTTCGTATTGTGCGGGAATAAGTAAATATTTTTTTTGCAATTCAAGATTTTCAATTGCTCCGCTCCGCTCCAATATTTTTAATTCGTTATAGCGGCACGCTTCGCGTTGGCTGTCAAATTCTATACCGTCAAATATAACTTTTTTGTTGCCGCACTTGTTGCGCCCTCGCTGATAATAGTTTTTATAATTTCTCATTCTTTCGCACCGTCCAATAATTCGGGGTTGTCGTGTTCGTTGCCGATAACTTCTTTTAGTTTCATAGTGTCGGCATTAAACCCGTTTATAATATATTTGCCGTTTTTATAAAGCATAAATCGGGCGTTTTCTGTATCGTATTTGACAACACAAGGAATTAACCCATATAAAATAATATCCCCTTCAAATATCTTTTGACCGTACTTGTCTTTCAATCCTGTGTATTGCCCCACTGTTGCGGGTTTTATTGGATATTCAATATAATTGCCCTTTGTGTCTAAATCCGTTATACAAATTCTATCTAACGTTCGGTCGTTATATAAATCGCCAAATATCCAACCGTACCCGCTTTTTATTGGTTTTCCTCTAAACAAAATTTCACGCATTGCCGCCGCTCCTTTCTGCAAGTGCTTCTTTTACCGCTTCGTCGCAACATTCTTGTATATAGTCGTCTACCATACAATACATATCTTCTAAATAATACCCCGCTTTTGAGTATCTGCCGCCCGTTGAATGACATAATAAACATTCAAGTTTGTAAACCAAATCGTAATACTTTTTAGGCGTAATAATAAAATAATCATAAAGCCAATATAAAAACTTCATTTTCGTTTTCTCTCTTTCTATAATTCTTTAACATAACACCAACTTTGCGGCGGGCGGTTTAGTTTTGCTAAACACGGGTAACGCTCAACAACAAATTCGCTTAATTCTTTCGGCTGTTCGTAAATAATAAGGTTGGATATATGCCAACCGCACCCGTTTTTAAAGCCTAAATAATTTTTTAATTCCTGTACGGTTAAGCAACTCGGCATAATAATTGTTTTTGTTAATCTGCGGAAATTCTCGGTTAAATCTTTGTTTGATATATCAAGAATTTCGTCGCAAATATATTCGCCTATGACTTTGCCGTCAAGCCTTGTTTTGTGAAGAAAATCAAACCAACCGCGTTTATCCTTTGTGCAATATATATATACCTTAAATGGCGTAACAAGTTTCGGTTTTGTTTTCCTTACCTCAACCGTTTTTTTGCGGCTTGCAATGTTTTCGCAATGCGGCGGGTTTATACTCTGTAATATTGCTATACTCATTTTTTCGCCCTCATTTTCTTTTGAAATTCTTTATATTTGCGGGTGTACTCATACGACTTCCCGAAAATATTTATCATTGCTTTGTATAATTTCGGCTCGTATTTCTTTACGGCTTCAAGTTCCGTTTCAAAGTCTTTTGCAAACGGGCAACCCGAACACCCCGTACGCGGCAAGCCCCAAAGGGTATAACATTCGCTATGCGTAATGCCGTAATGTTCTTCATACACCTTTTTATTTTCGTTCTTAAACCAAAATATTGGGCGAAATTCCGCAATGTCGTGTTTATCGTCAATCGGTGTAAAACAACTTTTATACGCCGTTGCACGTGCGCCGCCTTCGTATTTTCTAACGCCTGTTATACTCAATGTATAATTCCCCGCGTCTTTTTCTCTTTGTGCAACTTGCTTTTTAGCATACAAACAACATTTGTTTGAAATTTGAAAGTCGGGCGGGTTTTCAATTATAAATTGTTTTAACCACGTATTTCGTGAAATATTAAATATTCCTTGCCCGTCAAACTCATTACACCACCACCGCAAAGCGGCTTTACATTTCGGATATTCTTTATATAATTCGTCAAACGGTTTATCTTCCCATTTGAAATTATATCGTTGCAACCGCTCAATAAATTCGCTTACTTGTTTAGACAAAAACGGAACGCCGTAATTTTTCACGCATAGCGGCAAGGGTTTTATTGCCCTTGCTTCTTTTATTTTTATTCCGTATTTTTCTTCAAGGGCTTTTATATGTTTTTTTGTCGCTTGATATTCTAAACCCGTATTGAAAAAAACGTATGTTACTTTTCCCCGCGTTCCGATCTTCTCTAAAATATCAACAACAATATCGCTATCCGCGCCGCCGCTAACTGCACATAATATATTTTCGTGTTCCGCAAGTTTGCTTTCTGCTTTTAAAAACGCTTTAAATATAGTTTCGTCAAGCGGGCAATCGTCAAGTATATCTTCTAACCTCATTGCGTCAATTCCTTTCTTTTTAGTTGCGTACCGTCACAAAGTGACAGCACGGTCTTCGTTATACCATTTCAAAATAGTTTGGTAATGGCTTTTTACTGTGGCGTTGTTTTCGTGAATAAATGTGCTTAACCTTGCAATATATTCGTCAAATGCTTCAAGCCCCATTTTGTCTAACAAATCGGCTGTTTGATTTTCCGAAAGAAATATATTGCCTTTGAAAATTTGTAATTGATTGTCGGGGTCGTCGTAGTCGGGCGCGCCCGCGCCTTTTACTACTTCTACTTCTTTTTCTAAATCTTTTTCTAAATCTTCTTCTTTTTCTTCTTCTGTGGCGTTACTTTGTGTTACTTCGCCGTTACGTGTAACGTTACACCCACCCGCAAGAAGTTTTTGTTTTTCTCTATGTCTTGCAACTCTTTTACGGGTTTTTTCTCGCGCCTGTTCCAATTTGTCTAAACTTTGGTGTTTATCCCAATTCGGAATAGTTATTGTATTATTTACAATTTCAATCATTCCAAATTGTTCAAACGTATTTAACGCAAGTCGTACAACGTTAATAGGTCGGCGGAATATTGTTGATAACATTTCGTCAGTATATGCAATACGATCGTTTAACATTAAAACGCCGCCGTTGTTCTGCTTGCCCGCTAAACATAGAAGTTTAAACCATACAACAATTATGCCGTCACGTTCGGGCAATGCGTCTATTAACATCATTTTTTCGTCGTCAAAAACGTCTATAACTATTTTAATCCATTTCACACTTGCCATTGTTGCGCCCTCGCTTTAAATATTCTTCTAACGGCTCAAACGGAATTGAAAAAGTTATATTGCCGTTGCTTACGCTTATTTGTGTACTTAATTTGTCGGTATACATTGAAACGGTTAATATTTTTCTTGTGAAACTATTACCAACGCTTTCACACCCGACAACATTTAATTTATTATTCATAATTCAACCTTTCCTTCGCCGTACTGTTTAACAATCGCGAAATTATCGCCGAATAAATCGCGTTTATTATTTATATAATTTTTTGTGTAATATTCAACCGCTTCGGCGTCTTCGTTTTGCAAGTCGATTTTTAATTGACATTTCCACGAAACTAAATAACATTCGGGATATTTTGCAAAATCAATAAACCCGCTTAAAGTTAATATGCCAATAGCGGCAATTATAAAATAAATAGTAATACTTTTTATCATTTCCCTTTTTTCCCCTTGTTTTTTATTGTTGCAACTTTCAAAAAACTTTTAGTAATGAAAGTTTATATCTAAAATGTCGCGCGGCTCTATGCCGTAAATTTGTGCCAATAACGACAATTGAAACGGCGTCGGTAAAACAACGCTATTTTCCATTTTGGAAAGTAAAGGCTTGTCAAACGAATTACAATACTTTTTCATTTGGTTGCAAACTTCTTCTTGCTTCATTCCTCTACTTTCACGAATAACCCGTAAATTATTTGAAAAACTACATTGCGGGTCATTCAATGATAAAACGCGGTTTATTTTCTTTATCGGGGCGAAAACGCTTCGCCCCTTGTTTATACACTCGCGTTTATATGCGTTTATTTCGTCTTCGTCGTCGGTCTTGTAAAAGCCTTTGCACCCACTCGACCGTATCAATATGTAATTATCGCCGTTGTCGTAAAGGCTCAATTTATGAAGTATTGCGCGCGCCGTCCTTTCGGTACACTTCCACAAGCCGCATAAATGGGCGTATGTGGCGGCGTTTTCTTTTCCGACGGGTATATCATTCCAAAACACTTCAAGCATTGTTTATGCCCCCTTTTTGTTAAAATTGTAAGTCGTCGGGCGTTCCTGTAAGTTCCGCAAATTCGCCGTCGTCGGGCGGGGTGTTGTTTGCGCTTTCGGCGTTGCTTTTTGTTTCGCCAAAATTCACTTCACTTGCAACAACTTCGGTTGCGTAATTTTTCTTGCCGTCCGATCCTTCCCAACTTCGCGTAGATATTCGCCCGCAAACAATAATCATTTTGCCCTTGCTGAAATACTTTGATATAAATTCGGCGGTTTTGTTCCACGCTACAACGTTTATAAAATCGGTTGTTTTTTCCGCTCCGTAATTGTTATCAATAGCAAGCCGAAAACTACAAACGGGCGTGCCGTCGTTTATGTGTCGTAATTCGGGGTCTTTGGTAAGTCGCCCCATTAAAATACATTTGTTAATCATTTTTAAACCCTTTCTTTTATTTTCTGCCAATCAATGAAATTGCAATAAGTGTTAAACAAATAATGCCCGTAATAATTACCGATGTACTCACTTTGCGCCCCCCTTTTCAATAAAGTCATTAACCACATTGACCGTTATTTTCAAATCGGCAATTTCCTTTTCTGCTTCTTCAAGCTGTCGTTTTAAATCTTCAATTTGTAGATTTTTAAAGAAAATTTCGTCTTTCTGCGCCTGTAATTTTGCTTCGATTGCTTCAATAATGTTGTTCATAAAATGTCGTCGCCCCTTCTAATCTTATTTGCCACAATTTCCGCAACAATGCGGGTATTTAAGACTTTGCCCGTTTCAATCAATTTAACGGTCATTTTTCGCGGTTTATGTCTGTTAGTCAATTTTCATTAACTCCCCTTTTTTTGCGTCCGTAAGATTGAACGCTTTTTTTAGGTCTTCCCAAAACTGAACGCGCCCGTTACGCGATCCCGTTTCAATAGAAGAATACGTTGCACGGCTACAACCGATTTTGTCCGCCATTTCCTGTTGGCTCAATCGCTGTTCGTGCCGAAACATATAAAGCCCGTTTCGCATTGTGTCACCCCCTTCCAATAGCAACATACCGTCACAAAATTTAGTAAAAAAATATGTTTTTCTTAAATTTTTTATTTTTTAAGAAATACATTTGTTTTTTGCCTGTCTTGTAAATGTAAAGCAAATGACCTTTACGCCGTTGTTACTCTTTCAATGCTTCAATATTTGCAAGTAATACGTCACGAAATTCGTCGCGCATATTTGCGGGAAGTTCTAAAATGTTATTTAACAATTGTTCGTTTCTTTCAATAAGTATTTCGTTGCCGCTCCTTACATCTGCGCCGCAATGATAACAAAAGCGCGCGCCCTTTACTTCGACAACCTTCTTGCACTTCGGGCAAATCTTATTTTTTACGCCGTTTCTTTTGCCGTATGCTTTTTTGCGGCGGGGGGTTGCCCCCATTTCGACCGCAATTTTAGCAACTGCGGCACGGCTTATGCCGTACACTTCCGATATGTCTTTAACCGTGTTTGCGGGATCGTTATAATCTCTTAAAATATCCCGTTTTGTTTCCTCTGTCATACTTCTTTTTTCCTTTCTTGCCTATCTCATCAGCGCGGGGCGGCAAACCCACCGCGGACGGCTTACGCCGTTTCGATTATGCGTTTACGCTATAAACAAAACTTTTTCTTCTATCAAATAAACAAATTGACATTTTAACGGTTGCGATAATGTTTTCAAAATCATCATCAAACACCGAACAAACAACATCATAAAACCCTTTTACGGCTGACGGTTCTGAATAATATTCGCCAACTTGTCCTTTGCCCGCTTTGTTTACTTTCTTAATTTCGCTTTTTAAAAGTCCGTCAAATTCTAATGTATCAATTTTATTAATTTTCATTTTTTCATTTTCCCCTTTGTTTTTATTTGCGAACGTGTGTTCGTTTTCTTGATACTATATTACTATATCTTTTTACCTTTTGCAACGCTTTTTTTACAATTTGCTGACAATTCGTGAATAATATACAAAGACTTTATACCTATTTTGTGCATTTTAGTGTATTTTCGTTGCATACTGTCGCAAATGTGTGTTATTGTGTGTAAGTAATGTTGCATAACGTTACAAAAAACGATAGACGGCGCATTTGCAATATGTATGAAAAAGAGGTGACAAAATTATGAATACTATCGGACAGCAACTCAAAACGTTGCGCAAAAGTCAAAAAATGACGCAACAAAGCGTTGCGGATAAAGTCGGCATAACACGGGCGACGTTATCCAATTACGAAATAGATCGGCGCACGCCCGATTTAAAAACATTGCGTAAACTTGCCGAATGTTACGGCGTTAGTCTTGATTATTTCGGGGTTGTACCCGCCGACGAAGTTCTTGAATTATTGGCGCGGGCAAAAGAAGTGTTTGAAAGCGAACATATAAGCGAAGAAAGAAAAAACGAATTATTTGACGCGATTATGCGGTTAAAACTCAATATGAAATATAAATAAAAGGGAATTTTCACGGGGGGAATTATTATGATTAACGACTACAACGAACAAGGAAAAGAAATGTTTTACAATATGACGTTATCAGCGGCACAAGTTGACGCATATTTACGATACAGTTCACAAAAACAAGACGACGGCGTTTCAATCGAAATGCAAACGGACGAAATAAACGCATATTGCGCAAAAAATAATTTAGTTGTGCGTAAATGGTATATTGACACGGCAACGTCAGCAAGTAAAAAAGCCGCCGAAACTCGCGACGCGTTTTTTGAATTGATACAAAACATTAAAAGCGGCGATACGGCGGGAACGTTGCTTGTATACTCAACAAGTCGGGCGTTCCGTAATTCATACGAAAGTCATAAATACCGTAAATTTTTACGCGAACGTGGCATAAAGTTAATGTCAGCAACTCAACATATCGACGAAGAAACGTCAAGCGGGCGTTTAACAACGAATATACTTGCGGATATTGACCAATACAAAGCCGAAGAATTAAGCGACTACGTTAGTTCGGCAATGCGTACAATGGTAAAACGGGGGTTTTGGACGGGTGCGCCTGTGCCGCTCGGTTATAAGGTTATACCCGCCGACGACGAAGACGGCAAGCCGCGCAAAAAATACGCGCTAAATGAAGAAGAAGTTGAATTTGTAAAAGAAGTTTACCGCGATTATATCGACGGTTTAGCACCCGTACAAATTGCAAAGAAATTAAACCGTTACGGGCTTATTACGTCAAAGGGCAACCCATACAACGCCGAAGCCGTGCGCTGTATTCTGTATAATGATTTTTACACGGGAACGCGCCGCCTAAAAATGAAAGGGCAAGACGAACTTGTATTTGAAAATTCCGTACCCGCTATTATAGACAAAGCAACATTTGCGCTCGCTCAACAAATACGCGTTGAACGTCGCACCAATCCAAAGCCGAAGCCGAAAACGGCAAAGTCGCGTTACCTTTTAACGGGTAAAATTATTTGCGGCGAATGTGCAAAACGCGGCATTGACGGCTTTATGATAGGCAATACAAGTACAACGCCGCGAAACGGCAAAACGTATTATCATTTTTCGTATATGTGCAACAAAAAAAGACGGTACAAAGATTGCCAAATTAAAAACGTTCGCCGTGACGATCTCGAAGCGTTTGTTTTGCGCAAAGTAAAAGAACACATCTTAAACGAAAATATAATAAATCAAATTGCCGACGAAGTATTACAAGAAATAGAAAAATACCCGCTACCCGTCGCGGACGAAAAAACGTTAAAAAAGCGCAAGGGCGAAATTTTAAAAGAACTTGTTGCGCTTGCAAAAATGAAAGCG
>JAZOPU010000017.1:0-3952 GCA_045655705.1 Candidatus Scatosoma sp. | reverse complement strand
AAAGTACCCACGCAAACGGACAAAGCCAAAGCCGAGCAAAGTAATTTTTTGAAGTTGATTTTTTTCATAGCGGTATTCTCCCGTTTTATCTCTATTCTATTTTACCCATAAAACGCTTTTCCGTCAAGTACTTTTGAGTATTTTCCGCAAGTTTTTATCAATTTTACACAAAGGCGATAAAACGAAGGCGGGGAATTTCTCCCCGCCCAAGCTTTTAAAAAATTTTACGGCACACGAGCGCGACGACCACACCCACCGCGACGGCTATGGAAGCGACTATATATAAAACAAGCACCATTCCCCCGTCTTTCTTTTTCATAGCACTTTACCTATCCCTAAAATCAAGCACCTACAAAACTACAGTTTGTTACAGTAACGCCTTCGGCTTCGTCAAAGCAATTGTTCGCATTGTAGTATACAAACGCATGTAAGCTGTACCCACCAGTCTTAGTATTTCTTAAAGTAACGTTGGAAATGTTGGTATTCTCAAACACGACTTTATCAGCATCGCTCTCATAAACGAACGCAACAAGCCCACAAGTTGCAAAATCATAAGCCGTCGTAGTAACCGTGCAGTTATCAACATCACAGTTTTTTACTGTCAAAGTAACTGTTTTACTCGCCTTTTCGTTATACACTGTACCAACCAAAGTCGCCACCTTGTAACCACCGATGACAGTAGAGTTTTTAACTTCTACGTTTTCAAGCGTAAGATTTGAATAAACATGATTTACGAAAAGTGCGGTGTTAATCTGATTTACACTATTAACAGTAGCATTATCAAACGTTACGTCCTTAATCACGCTGTCATTTGTGTAACAAACAAACTGAGTAAACATCGCCTGACCATTTACAGTAAAATTAGAAATAGTATAGCCATTTCCGTTAAATTCTTTCAGAGAGAATTTAAACTCATAATGTGCGTCCACAGGCGTCCAAGTTTTCCCAGAAAAGTCAATATCTGCGCTAATGCTAACCACGACCTCTTTTCCTGCTGTCCCATCAATCATCATCCCATTCAGCGTTTCCAACCCGTCAGCGTTGAAAACTACATAACCGTCTTTTTCTTTAACGCCCGCTTCGTTATACCACGCCATAGGAGCAAAGCCTGTTTTGGATTCATAACCGGTCAAAAGCGTATAAGCTTTGTCGCTCGTAACCGTCGCTTGACCATTCGACTTTTGACAAACGGTAGCAGCCGCACCGTTTACGCCTTGTGCAACCGTTGCGGAAATCGTGTTGTTTGCAAGCGTAACGTTCGTTTCGCCTCTAACGACAATCGCACCCGTTGTAAATGCACCTTTGCTTTCCAACGCCAACGTGGAATTCGTAACGGTCAGGTTTCCACCGTTCACTCTTACACCATAGCTTGCTTCATTGCCGTTTACCGTCGCGTTACAGCCAACCACCGACGTCGTTGCGCCTGCGGGTTGGTTATTGACAAAACTGTTGATATTCGTCGCCGTACAGCCAGATACGGTAAGGTCGCTCGAATATATAGAAACAAGAGATTTTATTCCTTCTGCCGTACAATCCGAAACGGTAATCCCCTTGCCATTAGAACCCGAACCAGATTGCACCGCACACGCCGTATTGTCCGCACCAATGAACGAACAGTTTTGAACGGTTACGTTGTGCGCGTATCTTAAAGCAGAACCGCTACCGAATTGAACGCCAATCGCGCTGTTATTAAGTTCAAAATCCAATCCGTCAAACGTAAGCGTTTCCGCGCTGTATCTACTGTTTCCGTCTACAACAAAAACAGGATTTTCCGAATTGTTTACAAACGTAGCATCTTTATCCGCGCGAATAGTCAAGTTTTTGTTTTCAATTTGTTCTACTACGACGTTTTTGTTGTAATAAGTACCTTGTGCAATATCAATCGTTACGTCTTTTGCGTCCGCTTGTTCATAGCAATCAAGTGCCTTTGCAAACGAAACGAATTTTTCTTCCGTTTCACCGTAACGAACGGTAAATGGATCGTCAACTTGCGCATTGCCTTGAACTGCTTCTACGCCAAACGTGATTGCCGCGCTCTTTTCCTGATATTCGTTACCTGCGTCTTCGTCAAGCGTGATAGAAACGGAATACACTTCCGCTTTCGAGCCTACTTCCAACATTCTCCAAAGCGTTACGCCCGTTTGTTGCACTTCGCCAAACCCGTCAATGGTAAGACCGCCAAGAAGTTCGCCTTCCGCCAAATAAATCGTTCTCGCCTGCACTGCCACGTCCGAATGGTTGGTTACGGTAATGTCAAAGCTTACCGTGTCGCCAGGTGTCATTTTATCAAGCGTAATCGTAGCGTCGGACACGGTCGCCGTGCCCCCGTTTACCCATTGTCCGTTCTCACCGGGTGTCGTAACACCTTTCACCGTTGACGAAAGTGTGAGTTCGCCAATCGTTGCTTCCACGTCTACTTTACCCGAAGTAACGGCGATATTTACCGTGCTTTCGGAAGTAAATAAAGCATACGTACCGCCTGCAATCAGGCTTGCGCACATTGCAATACTCGCAATCGAAGTTGCAATAATTCTACCTTTTTTCATTTTTTATATCTCCTTAAAATTGTTTTCATTTTAACCCTTTATCAAAGCCCTGCCCGTGGCGTTTTGCCACTGTCTGCCTTATGCGTTCGGATTTTCCGTAACCTGCGTTGCATGCACGATCACGTCTATCGAACAGTCCTTGCCTTGTGCTTGATTGTTATTATGGCTATCCGTACCTTGAACGATATTTTCAAACTCGATTTTCACCACGAACGTTTTCGTTTCGCCCGTTGCCGCAAGAATTGCCACCGCGTTCGTTTCACTGCCTATCGTTACGCCGTCGGAAAGATATTGTGTAATCGTGTTTCCGCCTTGGGGCGTTACCGAAATTTTCAGCTGTTTGCGGAAATTTTCGTCGCCGTCCGCAGTAAACTCGATCCAATATCCGAATGCCACGTCGCTATCGTTGGAAATTTGCATCGTCGCTTGCAAAACGGTGCAAGGCGCGATCACTTCGTCTTGTGAAAGCCCGAACACGTTTCCACCGCCCTCGGAAAAATCCACAGGCTCGTCGGCGGTCGTTTGCTCGTTTTTGGTAAGCATATACCCGTTTGCATCAAGCTTCGTGGTGGTGAGCGCAATACGCTTTAAAGTTACGTCCAATCTACCTGCCTGCAAATGATTTTGCACGCGCGCGGTATCCGTGAAAAGCGCGAAACTTCCCGCCACGAGTACCATAATACATAGCACGATAGACATACACGAAAGTAGCAACGTTTTCATTCTTCTTGCCATTTTTTCTACCTCCTTTTTAAATTTATCAATACCGTATTTCTACGGGATTAACCTTATTTTTTGTTACGCCGATTTTCTCTACGGCGTTTGAGTGCAAGTTGGTGCTTGAACTCTTTTTCCTGCGCCATTGCCGTCACGACGATATCCACGCTGTCTTTTGCCGCTTGCAACGCGGTATCGTCGGTGATTTTCATTGCCGTTGCGGCGTGTTGTACGTTCACTTTATTTTCATTTAAGTAATTTTTAAAGTCCGCATTGGGCAAAATAAATTCACATACGACTATCTCGCGCTTAATCAATAAGCGTACAAGACGAGTAATGCCCACCTTATATTCTTCGTAACGCGTATTTTTCACACGTTTAGCCCCTTCTACTGCCACCGCATACTTTACAATCTCGTCGTAATAGCCACGCGCGCGGGGGGAAAGCGCCAAATATTTTTCTTCAAGAGTTGGCGCGGTCTTGGGGGAAAACCGCACCGCCTCTTTTTGCTCCAACGGCTCCATTGGGGGAACAACGGACTCCGTTTGTGCCTCTTCTTCGACCACGGGATAAAACGGCAAATCTTGCGCAGATTGCTCTTGCACCGTTGCTACCGCCGTTGTCGTTTGCGCCTGCACAGGCTTTTGCCTGCGCTCCCAGCTGTCGCGCACAATCTCGCGCGTGATGAC
>JAZOPU010000016.1:0-15692 GCA_045655705.1 Candidatus Scatosoma sp. | reverse complement strand
GTTCTTCCAGCTCGTCCACCGAAAAATCCGCCAGCTCCGTTTCTTCGCCGTAGCGTTGCAAAAGCTTTAATATATCCAATTCCGACATTATATTTCCACCTTGATATGCTCGCCCCGATGCGGTACGGTAAGATAGGTAAACCCGATCTCTTTGAGCGTTTGCACTACTTTTTCACGGCTAGCAAGCTGTTGTTCTATCAAGTGCGCGTCCGCGCCGTAGGATACCTTTCTTCCGCCAAGCTCGTAGTATCTTTGAATAATCTCTTTGGATGGCAAAAACGCGTCTTGCATACCCTTGGATTTGCCGTTGACTTCTAAAATCTTATCCTTTTGAATGATTGTTTTTAAAATTGCGTCTATCTCGTCACGAAACTCAGCGAGCGTGATTTCTCTGTTTTCATAGGGCGCATAGCGCGCGGCGTAACCGATATGCCCCACGATATCGTAGGGGTAGGGTACGTTTAGGCTGTCTTGAATATATTGTAAATATTCCTTATACACCTGCTTTTTCTCGCGTAACACCTTTTCCCCGTTTTGCGTTTGATAAAAAACGTTTTTATGGTAATAGTCGTGCCCTTTATACGTATGCACGGAATTGACGATAAAATCGGGTGCGTATTTTTCGCATATACGCGCGTTGGCTTGTATCACGCGCGGATCGTCGCAATAAGAAAGCTCCGCGCCCACGAGCACGTTGATTACCCCTGCATAATCTTCTTGCACGTGCCGTGCGTCGTGGAAATACCGCTCTTCGTCGATAGATTGACTAAGGTCTTCGCAAACGATCGTGATATCATAATCAAAATGCTCGCTCGTGCCGTAAAACGCCACGCCCTTATCAAGCGCGCTTTCCACCATTTCCACGAGCGGAACGTTACAATCGTGCGAATATTCACTATGGTTATGTACGTCCGTAATCAGTTTCATAAGTTCCTCACTACTTGGTATTATACCACAGTTTGCGCGCAAATTCAAGCGGTGGAATTGTGCGAACGCGAAAAATTTTTCCACCCTTTCCGCATTTTGGGATTTTTCAGTCCGTTTTCGTCGTTTTTACCGCATTTTTCCGCTTTTGCCGTTTTTTTGATATTGCTTTTTCGCTCCCGTTCCTTTACAATACCAAGGACGCTTTTCCCAAAAAAGTTTCACGGGAAACAGCAAAGGAGACTTTTATGAAAAATATCAAAGCCTTGGCGGCGTTTTTGTTATCCCTGACCTTTATCGCCCCGCTTGCAACCTTACAAGGTTGCTCTGACAATCAAATATCCCTTCCGCCTACGCAAATGGAAGAGCCCGCTGACGATATCATACAGCCCGAACCCGAAATCCAGCCTACACCTGAACCTGAGCCCACGCCCGAGCCCGAGCCTGAGCCTGAGCCTGAACCCGAGCCCGTGGTGCAATATGCGCAGTACATAAAATGCACGGGCGATAGCGTGAATTTGCGTGCGGGCGCAGGCACGACGTATTCGGTTTTGGGCAGTGCGGAAGAAGGCACGTCCTACGCGGTGGTGGAAAAATCGGGAAATTGGTATAAAACTTTCTACCGCGGAAAAACGGCGTATTTATACGCGTCCTATGCGGCGGTGTTTTCCATTGAAGAAAGCAAAGATACGCAGGTGGAAAGCGTGATTGAAGAAGGCTATAAGCTTATCGGCGTGCCCTACGTGTACGGCGCGGTGCGTTTCCACGACGGGAAAGGCAAACTGCTTGCGGGCTTTTCCGCGCAAAAATTCGACTGCTCCTCGCTTATGCAATATATTTTCTATAAAGGCGCGGGCAAGCTCTTGCAGGTCAACACCCGCACGCAAATCAAGCAAGGCAAATACGTTTCCGCAAGCGACATCAAGCGCGGTGATTTACTCTTTTTCACCAACGAAGTGCGCCAGCACCTGTCAGGTATCGAACGGGTGGGGCACGTTGCGCTCTATTTGGGGAATAATTACATTTTACACACGGCTTCCGACTATGCGCGCATAGAAAAAATAAGCGCCTCGCGTTGGAAATTCTACGTCGAGGCACGGAGATTTTTTTAGTTAAGCTACCATTAAGCTTTCGACGAAGCCGCCACCGCGAAATACACGGCTTTTGCGCCGTCGTCAAAGAGTAAAGACGAGCACGCGTTGCCCGTTGCGCCCGAGGTTAGAATATCATCCACAAGCAAAAAGGTTTTGTCTTTGCACAGTCCCCGCTTTTTTAAGCGGTATCTATTCGCCACGACGTGCAAACGCTCGGCATAGGTCAAGTCCTTTTGCGCGGTGGTATCTTTTGCATAGAGAAAATCGACGGTTTCTACGGTATACCCGTTCGCGCGCAAAATATCCAAAAGCACGCGCGCAAGCATTTGCGCTTGATCAAAACCGCGTGTACGCATGCGTTGTTTCGTGGTGGGCACGGACAAAACAAACAGTTTTTCGTCTTTGGGGATTTTCTCCATTACCGCTATGGCGATCAGCTCGCCCAGATAATAGCCAAGGCGCGCATTACCGTTTTTAAAACGGTTGATAAGATCGGGCGTGTCGCCGTCGTACACGAGCGGAGAAACGCTTTTCGTGTATACGGGCGGGTGGTTTTTACAACCCAAGCACAGCCCGTCTATCAGCGTTTTGCGACCGCATTTATCGCAAGCGATACTATCGTTGAAAAACAGTGCGTTTTCGCAAATCTCGCACAAGCGTTTGTTTGGATAATCAAAAACTTCTTTTCCGCACGCGTCGCAGGTATACCCGCGGCGCGACGAGCGGTTTTGTAAAACTGTAAGGATATCTCTAAGCGTTTTCATTGCTTTCGGCGTCCTTTTTGCGTTGATACTTAACCAGCGCATACGCGCCCCAAACGCCAAGTGCAAACAATACTACGCCCAAAACCAAATCGAGAACTTGCACACCGTTCGTTGCCCAACCCACGTACACTTCCATCGTGTCGCCGTTGACGAACATGGAAATTATCGAGCCAAGCGACAAGCCCACGATCATGGAATAGGAAGAAAATCTTGCTTTTTCAAAAAGCACCGTCAAAATTTTGGAAAATCCCAAAAGCCCGACGAGAAATCCCGCCACAAGCCCCGCATACACCAAAAATACGGCGGGGTTATTTTGCCAATAGGTCATACTCACGCTCCCCACGACGGACGAAAACCAACCCACCGCCATTAAAAATGCGCTCGCGGAAAGCCCAGGCACGATTTGCGTGATCCCAACCACCGCGCCAAAGAGCAGGGCAAGGCATACGTGCCAAACTTGCACGCTTGCAAATTTATCCACCGCTTCCGCCGTGTGCAAGGTGGACAGCGCGGAAAAACAGCCCAAGGCAACGGGAATCGCCACGCCGAGCGCAAAGAGCGCTATGCGTTTTTTCGTCCACGTCGTGCCTTTGAGTTCGTCTTTCACGGCAGGGAACGCCCCGCTCATAAGCCCCGCGAACAGGCAAACGATCGCAAACGGCAAAAGTTCGAGTAGCTTTTTCACCGCGATAAACCCGAGCAATACCCCTATTAAAATTCCGATTGCAATGGGCAATAAAAAGACGAAACATTTTTTAAACTGCTTGAAAAGGTTGCCAAGCGCGTATAAAAACTGATCGTATAATTTGAATATGATTGCCACCGTCGAGCCGGAAATCCCCGGCACGATCACGGCAAGCCCCACGAAAAAACCCAGCAACGCACTTTTGCACCACGTTTTTTTGTTGTATTTGATAAGAGCAATTTCCAAACTTTCTTGTGCCATTATTTTCTCCTTATCTTTTTTGCTATCCAAAGCGTGCAAAGGGCAAACAGTATTCCAACCGCCCCGCCTGCGCTATCCACCCAAACGTCGTAGATATCCGCCACGCGACCTATCGTTAGCGTTTGTAAAAATTCGTCCACGATCGGCACGAGCAAAACGAAAAACACGACCACGAAAAAATACGCTTTTTCCGCGGTATAGGCGCGATAGCACCAACTGCAAAGCGCGCCAAGGAGCGCGAACTCGCCAAAGTGCGCTATCGTGCGGACAATGGCGTGTAATTTCTCATACGCTTCCCCCGTCGCCGTTGCCACAAAGGAGTTGGGCGCAAAAAATCCCACCGCCTTTTGCACCGCTCTCAAAACCCCCGCGCTTTGCGCGGACGACTCTTCGCCTGCTTTTAGCGAATTGCCGAAAATGAAAGAAAGCAGTGCTATGCACGCGATAGTGAGCAGAGCGCGCACGAGATATATTCTTTTGTTTTGCGTGCGTGTTTCCATACTTAAATATTATTATACGCGAAAATCTCGCCAAGGTCAATGTTTTCAAAGAAACTTTTTCAAGAAAGTTTCCCCTTTTTCCGTGAAAAAAGCTCAAAATCAGTCAATTTTTTATATTTGCGTTCGTTTATAATAGCGTTAGAGAATAAATTTTTTAAGGTAACGCTTATGAATTATATCAAAAAAATGTGTATCTTACGCCAAGTTAAGCAAGGCTTTTCGGGCGACGGAAAAACGCTTTCGGGGCTTGTCAAGGTGGAACAATACGGCAAAAATCTTGCGGTGGAAGTGTCCGTAATCAATTTCGCACCGCTCGTATCGGGGGAATATTATTGCCTGCTTTCCGACGGCAAGGGCAAGACGGAAACGCTTTCCCTGCGCGGGAAAAGTCTTTTCAATATCCTGTCCGATTTGGATATCTCGCGCGGGTTTTGCGCGGTGATTTGCTACGTGAAGAATGAAATCGTACCCATTGCGTATGGCATTAACGGCAACGGCGCGTATGATTGGAAAAGCATTTTAAACGCAACCCTGCCCCCCGTGTTTCCAAAAGAAAGCGAAGAAACGGCTGTTTCCCAGCCCCCGCAAAGCGATACCTACGACGACGAAACGGTGGCAAGCGAAAATTATTTTGAGGAGCAAAACAATGAACAAGACGTGCTTTATGAAATTAGCGACGATGCACGCGCTGAAAGCGTCGCTGAAAAACAAGACGAGAAAGAAAGGGATAACGCTCAAACGCATGTCGATGCTGAAAATCTACGCCACCCGTTTAAGGCGGGCGGAGACGGATACTACCGCTCCGTGAAAGCGGAAATCGACGAACTCTTTTCTAAATATGAAAAGGACGACACGCTAAAAGGCGCGTTCGCTTGTAGCGAGTGGGTGCGCGTGGAAAGCGAAAACGGTGAGAAAAAATATCTCGTGGGCGTGCTCTACGAAGAAAACGAGGCGCGGTATATTTGCTACGGCTTGCCCGCGGAAAACAGGGAAAATCCCCCCGAAGAAATCCGCGACGTGTGCGCGTTCGTGCCCATCTCCCCCCTTGACGAGAACAAAGGCTATTTCGTTATTTTCCAAAGCGCCACGACGGGGGAATGTATAAAACCAAATAAAGTGTAAAAAAATACTTGACTTTTAAAAATGCACGGTGTATAATAATTTTATTATGAAAAAAACCGTTGCACTGCAAGGCTTTTCCTTGTCTAAAAACATAGCGTTCACTTCGCTTTTTGCCGCGCTTTGCGCGGTCGGCACGCTCGTGATCGTCATTCCCCTGCCCTACGGCTATTTTAACGCAGGCGATATTTTCGTTTTGCTTTCCGCTTGGTGTTTAGGGCCTTTATACGGCCCGATCGCAGCAGGCGTGGGAAGTGCGCTCGCCGATCTTTGGAGCGGGTACGCCTTATACGCCCCCGCCACCTTTTTTATCAAGGGTTTAGACGCATTGACGGCGTATTTTGTATGGTACGGTTTGAAAAAGCTTATTTCAAAAAATTCGCTCGACGCAGTGCCCCGCCTACTTTCCGCGCTTTTGGGCGAAGCGGTTATGGTGGTTGGATATTTCCTGTTTGAAAGCTTGTTATACGGGTTTGCGGGCGGTGCGCTTGCGCTCGTTGGCAACACGCTCCAAGGGATAACCTGCACGGCGTTTGCCCTTTTGCTAATCGCTCTTCTCTACCCTATCAAATCGGTGCAAAAATTATTTCCTAAATTGAAATAAACGCAAAACTCGGCAATCGCCGAGTTTTTTTCTTGAAAATACTTGATAAAAATTTTTTTATGTGTTATACTGATTATGCTACACAAAACTGAATAAACAAACGATTTGCATTTTTGGGTATATTATTATGCCCATTGGAACATTCTACTTTTTGAGATTTGTCAAAAACGCAAACTCCACTAGAGTAGGATGTGCAAATAATCTTATTTAGTTTTGTGTAGCAGCAATGGAAGTTTGCGTTTTTGGGTGCGCTGACTTCGGTTGGTGCACTTTTTGTTTTTAGGGGAAAATATGATTGTTAATTCACCAAGAATAATTGCTACGTGCCTTTTAGTAGATAGCCCTAATCAATGCGGAACGATCACGATGCGCCCAACGAAAAACTCTTTGTTTCGCGTGTTTAGGGAATACACAAACGTGCATTTTGAGTTGGAACGGGTTGAAAACGGCGAAATTGTTTGTATGCGCTTTTTATTTTTTGGCGAGAATAGAGAAACGAGCGTTTTATTCTCTTGTAACGATTGCGTTATATCGGCTATGTTTGACGTAACGGAAGCTTCGATTTCAGAAGAATTTTTATGTGGTTTTACTATGCTTGAAAATTTTAGCGACGACGAAGATTTTCTCATTCACAATATGTTTGATATAAAAGATCGTATGCACGTTTTTGCTGTGGACGCTTTGATTGAAATGAATAATTTTTTAAAAAAACGTGTCGCGTTTTCTTTAAAGAACTACGGGTATTATGATTTTATCGAAGAATTAAAAAACGAAGAGCTTTAATACAAGCTCTTCGTTTTTTATAATTTAATTCCGAAAAAGTCGTTGGGATTGTCTGCAAGCTCTTTGCGTAGCATTTGCGCGAACAAGTCCCGTTTTTCTTCCATCGTCGCGCGGTGAAACAGGTGTTTTAAAAAAAACGCGCGAGCGATTTTTTTATGCCGTTTATACAGGTTTGGAAATACAAATTGTCCGTCCACTTTGAGTACAAGGTGTATTTCCTGCGCGCCCGACACTTCCCGCCAATCAAAGAAGTCTTTTCCCTTTTGGAAACGGCAAATATACACGCAACTGCTATCCCCGCCCTTTTCGTAGAAATAGCTAAAAGAAAATCCTTTTTCCAAAAAGGGCGCGGTGCGTTTTTTTACGTTTTCGGCGCTTACAACTTCGTTCATTATTCCAAAACCGCTTTGATACGGCGAATACCGCTACCGCTGCTTTGTTCTTTCACAATACGGAATTTGCCAAGCTCGCCCGTTCTTTCCACGTGCGGTCCGCCGCAAATTTCTTTGGAGAATTCTCCGATCGTGTACGTCTTAACCCGTTCGCCGTATTTGCTTTCAAAAAGTCCCGTAAAGCCTTGTGCTTTCGCTTCTTCCAAGCTGATTTCTTTCATTTCCACGGCTACGTCTTTTGCGATCACGTCGTTGACCATATCTTCTACCGCTTTGATTTGCTCCTGCGTCATAGGCTGGGGCAAATTGAAGTCGAAACGAAGTCTTTCTTCGGTGATGTTCGAGCCTTTTTGGTTGACGTCGGGCGAGCAAACCTTTTTGAGCGCGGCGTGCAACAAATGCGTTGCCGTGTGCAAACGCGTGGTTGCTTCTTTATGGTCGGCAAGACCGCAAGCGAACTTGCCTTCGCTACCTGCCTTACTCTTGTTTTGGTGCTCTTCAAACGCCGTTTTGTATCCGTCCATATCCACGCCAAAACCGCGTTCTTTCGCCATTTCCGCCGTGATTTCCACAGGGAAACCATAGGTGTCGTAGAGATGGAACGCCTGCTTTCCGCCGATCGTTTTCTCCGGCACGTAACCAGGATCTTTTTGCGACATAAACGCGTTTTTGCGTTCAATGCCGTTCAAGCATTTTTCAAATTCTTTCAAGCCCTGTTGCAGGGTTTTGTTGAATTTCGTTTCTTCCTTGTTCAGTTCGTCCGCGATTTTTTCCGCGTTCACTTTCAGCTCGGGATATACGTTTTCGTATTCCTTGATAAATGCCTCGGAAATTTTTGCAAGACTTCCTTCGGGCAAATCAATCTTGCGCCCAAAGCGCACCGCACGGCGGATAATTCGGCGCAAAATGTAGCCTTGGTCGGTGTTGGAAGGCACGATACCCTTCTCGTCGCCAAGCATAAACGTTGCCGTACGCGTGTGGTCTAAAAGCACGCGGAAGGCTTTCGTCGTTTCTTCGTCGTCGCCATAATTTTTGCCCGTGAGCGCGGAGATTTTTTCAATCGCGCCCGCGAAAATGTCCGTTTCGTACACGCTGGACTTGCCGTTCAAAACGCAAAGCGCACGCTCCAAGCCCATACCCGTATCCACGTTCTTTTGCGCAAGCTCTACAAAGCTCCCGTCCGCGGTTTTGTTAAAGCGCATAAACACGTCGTTCCAAATTTCAAGGAACGCACCGCAGTTGCAATCGGGGTTACAAGCAGGCGAGCATTTAGGCTTTCTGATAACGAACATTTCCGTGTCCGTACCGCAAGGTCCTGTCAAGCCCGCAGGTCCCCACCAGTTATTTTCACGGGGCATAAAATAAATATTTTCTTTCTTGATGCCCGCTTTTTCCCAAAGCGCCGCCGCCTCGTCGTCGCGGGGCAGGGTTTCGTCCCCGCCAAACACCGTTACGGCGATATTTTCAGGCGCAATACCAAGATAGTTCTCGCCTGTTAAAAATTCATAACTCCAAGGAATCATTTCTTCTTTGAAATAATCCCCAAGCGACCAGTTGCCGAGCATTTCAAAGAACGTACAATGGCGTTCGTCGCCAACGTCGTCGATATCGCCCGTACGCACGCATTTTTGCACGTCGGTCAGGCGTTTGCCTGCGGGGTGCTTTTCGCCCAAAAGATAGGGCACGAGCGGGTGCATACCCGCCGTTGTGAACAGTACGGTGGGATCGTTTTCGGGGATCAACGACGCGGACGGAATAATTTTATGTCCGCGGTCCTTGAAGAAATTAAGATACATCTCTCGAAGTGCTTTTCCTGTATACGTTTTCATATCGTCTACCTTTTTTAATTTTTTTCTTTTCCATTATATACGCGCGCGCGGATTTTGTCAAGTAAACGAGTGCAAAATACCAAAAAAGCCTGATTTTCATCAGGCTTTTTGGGTTAGTTTTTAATCAGTTCATAGCCCGTTTTGCTGTCTTTTACCGAAAAGCCCAGACTTGCGAGTTTATCGCGAAGCTCGTCGCTCTTTGCCCAGTCCTTGTTTTGGCGCGCCTCAAAACGTTCTTTTGCAATCGCTTGCACCTCGTCGGGAATATCCGAAGCGTTCTTTGTATCATACCACGCCAGATATTCTTGCGCGTTCTTTTTGAACATTCCAAGAAGAGAATACGTTTTGCGAATTTGCACCGCATACGCAAGCGCGGTAAACAGCTTGTTTTCCGCGAGCAATTTTTTTGTTTCCTTGAAATATCCGAACAGGTTGGAAAGCGCGAGCGCGGTGTTGAAATCGTCGTCCATACACGCGTTAAATTCGCTATCCACCTTTGCCGATGCTTCCGCCGCCGCAATCGCGTCGTCAGAAGAGAGCGTAAGCTCCATTCCACGCAGTTTTTCCATTACCTTATCCACGCTTGCAAGCGTTTGATAAAATTCGTATAAATGCTTTTCCGCATCGGGGAATAAATCGTCGGTGATATTGATATCGTTGCGGTAGTTGGTTTGGAGCAAGGCGAACTTGATCGCCTCGTCCGAATATTTTTCCAAAAGCTCGGAAAGCAACAAGCTATTGCCCAGCGACTTACTCATTTTTTGCCCGTTGACTTTGATAAGTCCGTTATGCGTCCAATATTTTACAAACCGTTTGCCCGTGAGCGCTTCCGTTTGCGCAATTTCGTTTTCGTGGTGCGGGAAAATCAAATCCCTGCCCCCGCCGTGAATATCAATTTGATCGCCGAACGCCGCGCGGTTCATTGCCGAACATTCGATATGCCAACCCGGTCTACCCTTGCCCCAAGGCGAATCCCAAGAAATCTCCCCTGCTTTCGCACTCTTCCAAAGCGCGAAATCGTAGGCGTTTTTCTTTTCTTCGTCGTTATCCACGCGCACGCCGTCGAGCGCGTCTTCGATTTTACGGTTGGAAAGCTGACCGTAGGCAGGAAAGCTCGCCACGTCGAAATACACGTCGCCGTTCTTAGTTGCATAAGCGTGTTTTTTCTCAATCAGCGTTTGCACGAACGAAATGATATTGTCGATATTTTGCGTGGCTTTGAGCCAAACGTCGGGATCGTCCACGGCAAACTTCGTCATAATGCCGTTGATATTTTCAATCATCATTTCCGCGTATTTATCCGCGGGAATACCCGTTTCGTGGGATTTGGCGATAATTTTATCGTCCACGTCCGTATAGTTGCGGGCATACGTCACGTCATAGCCCGATTTTTTGAGATATTTACGCATAATATCGTAGATAAGCGCCTGATAGCCGTGCCCGATATGCGCTTCGCCCGAGACCGTGATCCCGCACGCGTACATTTTTACTTGATTTCCTTCAAGCGGTGTAAATTCTTCTTTTCTCTTGGTAAACGAATTGTAAATTTTCATAAATTTTCTCCTTTCCTTGACGAAGTTACTTCTTACTTCTTTCTTCTTCCGCGATACGCGCAAGCTCTTTGGCGCGTTCTTCGCTTTGCTCTGAAAGCTCTTTATTGAGTGCAATCGTCGCGATAATCCCGCTATGCTCTTCCGTTTCGGGGTGGCGTATACGCACGATACGCCCCGGCACGCCCACGACCGTTGCATACGGCGGAACTTCCTTTAATACCACCGCGCCCGCACCGATTTTCGCGCCCTTACCGACGGTAAACCCGCCAAGCACCTTTGCCCCCGCTGAAAGCGTCACGTTTTCCATAATCGTGGGGTGGCGTTTTCCGCGTTCTTTACCCGTACCGCCCAGCGTCACGCCCTGATAAATCACCGTGCCCTTATGCACTTCCGCCGTTTCACCGATCACCACGCCCGAGCCGTGGTCGATAAACACCCCGCCTTCAATTTTTGCCGCGGGGTGGATCTCCACGCCCGTGAAAAAACGCGCGGTTTGCGAGATAATTCTCGCAAGTAGTTTTAATTTTATTTTATAAAAAAAGTGCGCCACTCTATGCCACGACAAAGCATGCACGCCCGAATACGTGAGCCAAATTTCAAATGCGCTACGCGCCGCGGGATCGTTCTCTTTCGCCGCTTTGATGTCCGCGCGTAAGTTTTTAAACCACATACTCTACCTCCCATAAAAAAATCACCCTTACGTTACGTAGTAACCCATACTACATAATATAAAGGCGTTGTCGTCCGCTGTTCCACTTTACTTTAGAAAAAATAATTTTTTCCCTCGTTTTGCCTGATAACGGCGGCAGCCGCGGGGATTAACCCGACCTCAAACGCGAAAACGCACTTTCCGCAACCGTTCGTTTTTCCGCGCTTTCAGCCTATGGCGCGAATCTCTGTTAAAACTCGTTTTGCGTACTCTTTTTCCGCTCGGTTATTCTATTTCGTCTATTATAGCATTAGTTTTTGAAAAATGCAACCGTTTATTCGGCTTTTTTAAAGAATAAGTTCTCTACCTTATATTCTTTGAGCGCACTTTCGAGCATTTGCGCGTTGAACACCCTTTGTTCGAGCAGGTACGAAACCACCACGTCTTTCACGATCGCATAATCAAATTCATATCCGCACACCGCAAGCAGGTTTTGCGCGTCGTCTTTGGTTAAGTGCGCCGAAAGCGCGAGCGTTAAAATCGTGTTTTTCGTGGGCAGGAAATTGCCTTTACTGATATTGTTCCAAATTTCCTGAGAAATATCCAATTCCTTGCCTGCATTTTCCAAGGAATTTTTATATTTTTCAAACGTCAAACGGGCAATTTTTACAAACCCCAACGAAGAAAACTTGTTTTTCATTCTCGCGAAAAATCCAAGCGGTCGAAAAGAAAAGGAAAAGGTCGCATCCACCATTTTTTCTTTGAGCAATTTTAAAAGCGCGTCCCTTTGCTCCTGCAACGCAAGCCGCATGGTGTTTGCGGGCAGGGTATAGGCGTACGTTCTTCCGTCTTCGCGCACTTCCGACGTTTGCATTTTTGGCATACGATAGCCGGGCAACACGCAAAGCTTGTCGTAGTTGGCGTATTTTTCGCAAAAATATGCGTCTAAATCGGCAATAAAGTCGTACATTTCTCTCTCCACTCGTATTTTTTCCTTTATAGTATAGCATACCCGCTCATAAAATGCAATCGTTTTTTCCGCGGTTGACCATATTATACCCCCTTTTTATGGTAACTTTGTGAAAATTTATGAACGGAAATGTAAAATTTGAACATTTTACCTTTCATTTGCTTGCATTTTTCGGAAATTTGTGATACATTTTATATGGATAGTCTAAAAAGGAGAAATACTCACTATGAAAAGAGAAAGAATTTCGGAAATTGCCGAACTGCTCGACAAGCGCGGAAAGCTTACCTTGAAACAACTGGGCGAATATTTCCCCAAAGTTTCGCTGATGACCCTTCGTCGCGACTTGTTTTTGCTGGAAGAAGAAGGCCGCATTATTCGCGTTCGCGGCGGTGCTATGTCCGTCAAGGACGTACAAAAAACGTCGGGCGAGCCGTACGTGAAGAAAACGGCGATCCACTCGGACGAAAAAATTGAAATCGCACAAAAAGCGGCGGGACTTATCGACGTCGGCGCGTCCATTTTCATCGACGCGGGCACGACCGCGCTCTACCTCGCCAAAGAAATGCCCGACGTCTATTGCAACGTGTTCACCAACGGACTTGCCGTAGCAACGGAGCTTTGCAAGAAAAAGAACGTTGTCGTCAACCTGCTCGGCGGACCGCTCATTAAAGACAACCTTTCCACGGCTTCGTCCTTTTCGTCGGTATATTTTGCGGACACGAACTTTGAGCTTGCAATCATTTCCGCAGCGGCGTTCACGCCCGAAAACGGATTTTCCTGCGCGTCGCAAGTGGAAGCGGACTTATTTAAAATCATTTGCAAAAAAGCCAAGTTCACGTATATGATGCTCGACAGCTCGAAAATCGGCAAAATCAAGCCCTACACGTTCGCGCGTGCGGAAGATATCAACGTGCTTATCACCGACGCGGAATTCCCCGAAGGCTTAAAAAATCAGTTCAAAGAAATGAACATCGTGGTTATGTAAAGTTAATAATTTGTAACCCCGCACGCTATTTGACAACGTGCGGGGTTTTATCTTTAAAATTCTTTTTTACACCATTTACAATAATATCGGGATTTATTTTCAGGTATATCACACCCCGCAAACTTTATTCTTCCCGCTCTTTCTGCCTTTTTCATTTCTTCATCAAACGCAGACATACCCCAGACCAATTTTCCTAATTTTCTTCTTCCGCAATGCGGACATTTCACGCTTGAATAGATTTTTCCGCTAATCGCCCAACTTTCTCCTTCTTTTACAGTTATAAAAACATAATCACACAAATCGTCCGCGGGATTAAATTTTACACCGTTGCGATATTCTTGGACAAATTTACTTTTCCGTTCTCCTAAAATTTCTATTCGTTCACTTGTAAGAAATTCTTCGTTACAATTTAATTTTTGAGCAAAATATACCAACTCATTTTTGCTAAATTGACTACTGTGAAAAGCACAAATCAAGCCGTCTAAAAGCGGTTTCATTGCCGTCATAATATTAAAGCGTAAATTCTTTGGTTTTTCAATTTCTAAAACAAGCGAAAACGTATCTTTTTCATTACAATCTATCTTATCATAAAGCTGAATTGCTTTTTCATTTTCTTTAAAATTTTTCCAACTTGTTGTAGCCGTCAAACCAACGCACTTTAAAGAAATACTTCTCCATTCTGCAAGTAAACTGGGAAATTCTTGTGCTTGGTGTTTTTGCGTAATTGCATATTCGTAATAGTGCTCGTATTCGTCAGGAATATTATACTTTTTCCGCAAGGTATTCATTTCCTGTTTTTCAACCTTGGAAAAAGTCACCCCGTTTTTAGCCGATTTTTTAAAATTCGCCGTTCCTATATTGTAAAATAAAATGTTCTCAATATCGTAAAATGATTTTTCTTCCGTCGTGCCGTATCGTGCTTGCAAAATACCGTTTTCTAACGCTTCTAAATTTTTAACCGCACTTTTTATATCTTGTTTAAGAATTTTCCTTTCTTTTGCACCCACTTTTGGCATATCAAACGGCACGCGAAATTTAGAAAATATGCTTACTTTATTTTTATCCCTTGCAGTAAAAATATAATAAGGATTACCGTCAAAGCACTTTTCTGTTTCGTCAAAACAACAAGCGCTTGGTTGTTTGCCAAACACGGAAAATTTTCCGCTGTTATAAATGCACTCGTCGCATATTTTTCCTACGCAAATCGTCCCTGCACTTGTGCCTACAAATCTTAATTCTTTCAATTCTTCTTCCTTTCTTTCCATAAAACACCTTCCATAGTTTTAAGATATTGTAGCATAATAAACATGACAATTTTGGTCAGGTTTAAAATTTTTCCAAAATAATTTCAAAGGGGCTTAATAGCCCCGTTTAATCCGATAAATAAAATTTATTTAACGATTGTCTTTTTCGTCATCGGAAATCGAATAACGAAAACCCTTTATAACCGTATCTTTCTTACCGTTCGTTCCACAAAAAGTATCAACCAGCAACCCGCTGTCCTTATAATATAAATCGCCGTCGTTATAGTATTTTCTCACCTTAATCAACGGACTGTCATCAAAAGCCAATGCACGCACCGAGTCCAAAAAGATGACGAAAAAGACGATTAAAATAATAAGTAACGCCTGTTTTTTGTTTCGTTTCATACCTGGTCGCCTGTTTTTTCTTGTTTGGGCTTTCCAAAGAGAAAATCGCGTAACGGTTGTTTGATAAATTTATTGATAGGCTTCATGATAAATCCTATCCCGAATGCGGAAATGAGCGTACCTTCGCGCACACCGTTCAAGCCGTGGAAGAAGATAAGCGAGCACACCAGCGCAAGACAAGCAAGCGACATATCCACTATCGTTTTACAGGTGGGCACTTGCCATTTCGTGCGCTTGGATATGGCAAGCACTACCCCTTCCGCAGGCATACTCATAATATTCGCCGTTAGATACAACGTTATCCCAAAAGCAATAACCACCATACTTATCAGCATATATAAAAGCCGCAATAAATAATGCGAAACGTCGGGCACGCAAAACTGCGCAAGCCAAGCCGCACCGTCCACGAAAAAGCCGAACAGCGTGGATACGGCGAATTGCAATAAGTAGTACCACTTAAACTCTTTGCCAAGCAGTACGAGTTGTACGAGCACGAGTACGCAATAGACGATCGTCGTCCAAGTACCGAGCGTGAGCGAAGCAAAGCGTTTGCTCAGCACAAACGGCAGGGAGCTTGCGGGCGACACGCCGAGATTGCTTTTGACAGCGATACTAATCCCGATGGCAATTAAAAATAGTCCTAATAAATACGCGATCGTGCGTTTCGTCCATTCGATTGTTTTTTCTTTGGTAACTTTCATAACTTCACTTCCTTATTATATATATTATAGCACACACGAAAAAACCTGTCAACGCAAGAAAAAAGAAAGTCTATAAAAAGACTTTCTTTTTTTGGAAAGCGGCGATTACCTATCCTCCCGGTAGTAACCTACAAGTACTTTCGGCGTAAAAGAGCTTAACTTCTGTGTTCGGAATGGGAACAGGTGGATCCTCTTTGCCATCATCACCGCTATGGTTATATACACGCGCT
>JAZOPU010000015.1:0-12931 GCA_045655705.1 Candidatus Scatosoma sp. | reverse complement strand
TCTAAAAAAGTTAGATGTCTTTAACCAGGGCGCGGCAACACGCCGGCCGGCGTCCGGACCGGTGCGGAAATACCAGGCGGCCGGCGCCGGCAACAAAAAAGCCGCCGGCCATGACAGGCCGACGGCGGGGCGTCGTGTTAGTCGTCGCGGTCGAATGCCGGACCGGTGACAACTGATATTTGCGTTTGAATATTCATATCCCGGAACAACCGGACCCAACGAACCGACAGGCGTTTAAACTCTCGACAATCCCGGTACAAACTGTTTATATCCGGATTTAGTTGCGCGTCGTCGTATATGGTTTCGTACGCTTGTGCGGTTCCGTATGATTGCAGCGCGTCGATTAAATTGCAGTTTTCAAGCTGCCGGACCGCAGCGGCAAGCGCCTCGACGGCCCGGAGTTTTGCGACCTCGACCGACAATTTAACCGGCGTGTACATGAGGCCGCCGGCGCTCATTAGGTACAATCAAGTTCGCAATTCACGTATTCGCGGCCGTTTTTGGACTTGCCGCCGGTGATAATGATTGCGAACGGTTCGCCGTCCATAATGTCGACGATTTCGGTAAATGAGCGGATAAAGGTTGCGGAAATGGTTCCAAGTTTCATATTGCCGGATACAAAGGTGAGGACCGTTTCTGTGTATTCCTCGGTGGTACCGTCCTGTTTGTTGCGCGTCTTGACGTCCTCATAGATTGCGAATTTGTCGACAGGGAACGACGCGCCTTTTTCGAGGTCTTGCACTTTGAGGCTGTCGCCCTTTGTGAGGCGGTAAACCTCTTTCTTGTTCGCGGTGTCAATGTTGGTCTTGATAAATTTCATGGTGTACTCCTTTGCCGGCCGGACAACCGGACTTTATAAATTTATTTTGGCGTCCGTCACGACGTCGGAACCGGCAGCGGCTCCGGCGCCGTATCAGCGTCAAAATATTATTTCTGAAATTCGGCACGTACGGCCGCGTCCATTTCGACGGCCATATGGAAATAATGATTTGCACGTTCGTGCATTCCGTTCCCGCGGACAAAATTACTGGCGTGAGTGTAAACCATAGACAATTCGTCAACGAACGCTTCCGTTGCTTTCCGGTCCGCGTTTTTGCTGCCGGCCGGTTTCACTTTTATTTCGATTTCCATTCCGTCAATAATAAGTTTCATTAGTAACACTCCTTTACGTAATATGTATCAAAATCGTTATTTGTTTCTACGTCGTATCGTTCCTCAAACGGCATTTGTACTTTTACTATAAATTTATTTCGCATTTCGTCGTAACCTATTTCAGTTACTTCACACTTTGCATACTTCACGAAAAGCGGAACGCCGCGGTTGCGTTGATAGTCACTTTTCGGATATGTTGCCGGTCTGTATGTAAAGTGTTCTTCCGGGATGTCGTCGTCGACCATGACGGAAACGGCAACTGCAAAATTTTTGTTGTTGGCATACGCCATTTTGCAAAATTCTTCAAGATTAATCATTTTACACTCTCCCTCATTTGTTTATACACTTTGCCTAATTTGTCTAACTCGTATTTTTGCGTTTTTATTTTATTATACCAGAAAATGAGGGAAAATCAAGTAATTTTTGCAATCTTAAGAAATAAATTCTTAGTATAGTAAATTTTCTAAATGACGGCAAATTTTATTAATATCGTATTTTGATAAATTAATTATTTCGGTGTACTCGTCTGACCGGCCAAGGGTATAGTCTTGTTCATGAATATAAACATTTCGTGTTATCTCGACAACATGGCCGCCGACGTTGTAACGTCCTAATGGTTTATCATTATATACGCTTTCCGTCTTGCCGCAGTTATGGAAGACGAAACCGGCCCGGAATTTATCGAGGCCGCCGGCACGTTCCAGCGCCGCAGCGCCGGCACGTTTACCGACGCCGGAAACGGTGATATGAATATGGCCGTTTTGCGTATAGGCGTACTTTTTGGCGCCTTGCGTTATGAATGCGTCGTAAACGCCGTCGTCCTCGTACACGCCGCCGTAATGCGTAACGCCTTTTATATCCGTCGCATACAGGCCGCCGGCGACGGCCGCGCGCTTTGCCTCGTTATTGTATTCTGTGAAATCATGCGCGCCAATGAATTTACAACTGTCGGTATCGCAATATAGCAAATCGTCTCCGCATATATCAATACCGGATTGCAGCGCCGCGCGCGCGTGTGCGGTCGTCCATACGCCGAACTGATAACACGTGAACGCCTTTTTGCGGCCGCTTTCCAGTATTTCCGCGTCGGTTTTGCTATGGTCCTCAATATACAAATCCGGTTCTATTGCGGTATCATTAAACAGTATATCACGTTTACATGGTGATTGTACGCTCATGCCGTATATCGAATTGAGCAGTTCTTTATTTTTCATATAGAACAACTCTTGACCGTCAACGCCTTTTAGTATTGTCTTGTTCTTATAGAATTCTACATTGGCGTCGATTAGTCCGCGCGGCAGCCGGCCGTAACTGGTATAAAAGGCCGTCAGCAGCGCAGCGCCGAAACTGTATTGAGAAATTATTATTTTCCAGTCTATATCCGTGACGGCAATTTCTAAATAGTCGGCCTTTAATATGCGGCCGTTGTCAATTACCGGATTGCGGCAGCCGGTTGTTTTATCTATCGGTATATACGGAACCGTTGTATATTTGGACCGCAGCCGGACGTCGGTTAGTGCAACGTCGAATATAACGGCCTTGCCGCGCTCGATTAGTTTGTCAAGCTGCCGTATATTAGTTTCGTGCAGTTCTTCAAAAGGGAATACCGGGAATTCTTTACACACTTGTTGAAACGGATATGAGGACGTAATATCCATACTGTAAACTGGTCCGTCGATAACCTCGTCAGCAAAATATCGGTTCGCGTGTGTATTGCCGCCGCGGAACGCGCGCCGCAGCAGTTTAAAAACGTCATAATCCGGATATGCGGCAATGATTTGTTTGTGTTCGCTCCGCATTTCGTTTTTACAAATCCGGCGTACAAATCCGGTAGACGTCAACGGCAGCGTGTATAGATTATCGTTATTCAGTTCCATAATTACGTGCAGCGCCTCGACAAGGCCGGCGACGTCATTTACGCAATAGTCAATTTCAGATTGCGTTAACGGCGTATCCGGAAACCGCAGTTTATTATAATCGAACTCGGCGCCGGATAGTTTTTGATGTTTCACGTTGTACCGGCGCGTCAGCGCGTCAAGTGATAAATTCGTTAGCAGATATGAACAACGGAATTCTATATTATTGATAACCGCTTTTAACACTTTCCGCGCGTCCGTTGCAAAAACGTCCTCGTTTTTAAAATGGAATATACCGGACAAGAATTGAAACTCATATGATAAATTATGTACAAACACGACAATACGCCGGTTATATGACAGCGTATTTAACCACGTTACAAGCTGCCGGAATTGCTGCCACGTCCGGCCAATTATAATATAATCTTCTATTGCGAATTGCCATATATACATGACGGATTGCTGTATATCGTGCAACGCTGTCGTTTCAATATCGAACGCGCATACTTGTTTATTGTACGCGAAACGAGAATACCGGCCGCGCGGTTTTGTATCCGGCGTGAATTTCGGTAAATCAAATATTTTTATATCCTCGAAATTATGTATTTGCATTTGCGGAACCTCGCGCAAACAGTTGAAACGCACGTTCCCAACTCGACCGGCTGGCGCGCTCGGAATTGAAAACCTCGGAAACCTCAATACTTGACGAATCATATAATTTCGAATATTCGGACGATTTAAACCAATTCATGAACCGGACAAAATCCGGGTAATTGGACGCGTCAATATCGAAACCTAATTTTTCGGCGCTGTCCATGACGTTTTGTCTATGCTTTTTGAGGCCGGTTATTGTACTCCGGTAACCGTGTAAATACTTGTTGACGTCGGCCAATTCGTGCAGTAATTGAGATGTTGTTACAAGATTTTTATTTGTTCTGAAATACTCGGTTTCATTGCCGAATTTTTGCGTTACGCTTTCCGCGGAAACGCGCCGGTTCCGACTCATGGCAAGTTTACGCAATTCGGAATACGCGGAACGTATACGTTGCTCGGTTAATTCTCCACTCGTTAACGCTTTGCCTAATTGGTTATACGTCATTTTGGATATTTGCGTATTGGTAATATAACTCATTTGAAAGACTCCTCAAATTCTATTTTGACCTCGGCGTTTTGATAATATACGCGCTTGTCCAACATGGCGCCGTATATGTAATAGTATTTACGTTGGAATGCTTTTTTACTCAGCGGCAGCCGGTCATAATGATTATCGGATTTTATACCGGCGACTATATAATATTCGTTTTTGGCTTTATGCCGCATAACCGTACAGTTTCCATAGCTGCATACAATATTATATTCCTGTATCGGTTTTGTGCATACGTTTTCATAATCGGCCGCGGCAAATTCGTTATGTAATGCCATTTCGGAAAAATCCGCGTTTTTTATCACGTTGTACAATACGCTATTTTGTTTTTGCTTTGAAATAGGACTATCCGCGTATCGAAAAACCGCTATATTTCCGTCTACGGACCGATACCAGGCGCCGCGGCGCGTCATTTCGTCGAGAACACGTATGCAGCCTATAGATTCAAGTATTTTACTGTTTAGCGTGTTACTGTTTGACAGCATAATTACTTTTAGCGGCTGCCGGCCCTGTAATTCCCGGTTTCGGTTCAGACTTTCCAACACGTTAGCAAACGCAAGGCCCTCTTCTTTTATTGGTTTTTCGTGTCGTTCCGGTATGATTTCGTCGAATAGCAGCACGTCGAACCGCTCGGCAGATAAACCGCGGATTGCGGCGAACGTCGACAGCGCAATACCAACCGCGAACGGTTCGCCGTCCGGAATCAATACGCCCTTGTCATTTTCGACGCCGTGATAAAAGCCGGCCGCGTGTTTGCTGATTTTCCCGGAAACTATCGGCGCGCCGGTATCGCGGATAATTTGGTTATACGGATTTAGTTGCGGAACCGCGACCGCGTCGATTTGCGTTTGTGTCCGTCTCATGTAAATAAACGGAATTTCGCGCCGGTACAGTTGCAGCAATACGGAATACGTCTTTCCGATACCGCGGCCGCCGACGGCCAATACAAACGGCTCCGGACAATCAATCAGCAAATCAGCGTCAATCCAACCGGCGCTTGTGTATAGCTTTTCTTTTTGCATATGCCTGTCGCCTCTTTTCCTTTTCGGCCTCATGGTCGGAATCATATGCGCGCATACAGGAGTATTTACAAAAAAGCTTTGCCTGTCGTTTGTAAACATAATCGGTATACGACGGAACCATAAACCGTTTTTTGCATTGGTAACAAGTTTCCCAAGGCATAACAACTTACTCCTTTACGAATTTGTTTTCTTTAATAGTAATCTCGATAATTTCCGGCGCGACGGAATAAACTGAAATAACCTCGGCGTACTGCCGTTCGTACGGACAGCCGGCGTCAGCGTAACCGGTCCGGCGTACGTGGTAATATATATGCCGGTCCGGTTTCTTTACTCGTAATGATACCGCGTGATTTCCCGGCAGCAACGGCCATATATCGCGCAACCGTATTTTGTCGTCTATGTTTCTCACCTCCTCAATATATAGATTTTACCACAACCAGCGCCGGAAGTATAATAAAAATTTCTCATGGAACCGGCCGTTATTACAAAAAATAATACTTGTTTTAATATGAATTTTTGTTATAATTAGGATTGGAACGAGGTGATTTCAAATGCCGGATATTTCGTCGATTATGCAAATTATCGGAACGCTCGGATTTCCGATTGCTGCCTGTATTTATCTGTTTTATTCCATGCAAAAGGAACGTGAACAGAACGCCGCGCAACGTGAGGCCGACCGGGCCGAACACAAGCGCGAAATGGAGCAAATGACCGCAGCGCTCAATAATAACACTCTCGTTATTCAGAAATTGGTGGACACGCTCACGTTGTCGAGTGACTCCGGGAAACATTCGTAATTAACGGCGGCGGCTGCCCAATGACAACGGCCGGAAGCCGGGGCGCGGTTCGTCAAACCATACAGGCCGCCGCCGTTATTTAGTAGGTGGTAACATGGATAAAAAGAGCAATCACACGATAGCGCTTGAAATACTGGCCGGCAAATGGGGAAACGGCCAAGCGCGCCGGAAAGCGGTAACCGCTGCCGGCTATGATTTCGACGCTATACAATCCATTGTTAATTCATTAGTTGCCGACGGTTATCTGAACAAACCGCCGGCGGCTGCCGAACCGGCCGGCGACGTAAAAACGCCGGTTATCGTCGATTTTGATACCGCGAAACACTCCGGTATTGAAATAAACATTATTATATAAAGGACGTGCAAATTATGGTTTATCTTGTGAAATTTGAGGCCGACGTTCCGGGCCTCGCGTCGGTGCAGCGCGTAAACGGTGAAATGTACGTATTTGCGCGCGACGCCTCGACCGCTCGTCATTTTATGGACGCCTATATTAAAGACTCGTATTCGGAAACGTACGCAATTATGGCCGTCGTTCCGGTATACGTCGCTAATCTCGAGGCGGCCGGCAAATGACAATAACACAACGTATCGAATTGCGGCGGCTCGGATATTCAAAAGATGAGATTGCCGAACTTGCCGCAGCAGAAACCGCACCGGAACCGGCTGCCGCAGAAACCGCGCCGGAACCGGCTGCCGCAGAAACCGCACCGGAACCAACGCCGCAGCCGGCGCCGGAACCGGCCGCAGCCGCAGCGCCGCAGCCGACAATGGCCGACGTACTCGCGGCAATTACCAGTTTAACGACCGCTTTGCAGAAACAAAACATTAACAACACTCCGCAGCCGGTCGAACCGCAGCCGGAAACGGCCGCAGATATTTTTACTAATATGTTGAAAGGATGATTATTTATGCCGTCTACAATGACCGTATCACAGGCGTCAACTGTACTAAATAATATCGCGTCGCAGCTTACAGGCGGCGCGCTGGCGCCTATTACAAACAACGACGATTTCGTATCCGTCGCGCAGACTCTTCTATTGACCGGCCGGGACCCGGTTATTAACGCTCTTTCTCAGGTCTGGAGCAAAACTATTTTCGCGTATCGTGATTACCGCGCGCCGCTCTCCGCGTTGGAAATGGACCTCGAACGCTATGGCAACGCCGTCCGGAAGCTGTCGCCGGTTGCGCGTGATATGCAGGACGACGAGGCGTTTATCTGGCCTGTCGCATATGACGCCGTTAACCACTCCGCGAATCCGTACGGTGACGGTCAGAGTGTCGATATGTGGGAAATCGCAAAGCAGCGCGTGCAGCAGATGAACTTTTACGGTACCGCCGTATATCAGCAGCGTTACACTATTTTTAAAGACCAGTTCGACAACGCTTTTCACAGCGCGGAAGAATTCGGCCGGTTTAACGCTATGAATCTTGCCGAACGCAACAACGAAAAAGAGCAGTATAAAGAGGCCGTTGCGCGCGGCATTCAGACCAATTTCATCGGCGCGCTCATTGATGAGGCTCAGACGGACCGCGTCGTGCATCTCCTCACCGAATACAATACCGCGACCGGACTTTCCCTCACAGCGGCAACCGTGTATCAGCCGGCCAACTTTGCCCCGTTTATGCGTTGGGTTTGGGCGCGTATCAAGACCCTTATTCGCCTCATGGGCGCGCGGTCGAATAACTACCAGACCGTCGTCAACGGTGAACGCGTACTCCGGTTTACTCGGCCGGAAAATATGCGCGTTGCAATCCTCGCACAGGCGTACGACCAGATTGAAACAATGGTTCTTTCCGACACGTATCACGATAATTATCTGAACGGCGTCAGCTTTGAAAGCATTGATTTCTGGCAGAGCATCGACGCGCCGGCGTCAATCAGCGTCACTCCGGTATATACCGGTGCAAACGGAACCGTCGTAACCGGCAGCGCAACGACAAGCTCGGCCGTGTTCGGTTTGCTTCATGATAAAGACGCGCTCGGTTACTCTCTCGTTAATTCCTGGTCCGCAGTAACTCCGCTCAATATTGACGGCGGTTACTGGAACGAATCGTATCACGCTCGTATCAAAACGATTCAGGACAACACCGAAAAGGCTATTGTCCTTTTGCTCGATTAATAACGTTCTCTTCTCTTCTTCCTCCTTTGCCGGGGCCGCCTATATATTTAAAAGTATAGGCGGCCTTTTTAGAATTGAGGTATTAATATTATGTCTTTAACTGTAAAATTTTGGACGTTTGGAAAACGTGAAAACTCGACCGTTACGCCGCCGGGGAATCCGTTGGCCAATTATACCGCGGTACAACTAAAAGACGATTGTTCGGTAGTCAATCCGGCGCTGCTGATTAACGCTCCGGTTTCAACTAATGTATATGATTGGAACTATTGTCAAATCGTCGAATTCGACCGTTATTATTTTGTTTCGGATTGGGTTTGGAACCGCGGCTTGTGGAATTGCGAATTGCAAGTCGACGTCCTCGCGTCGTTCCGGTATGAAATCGGCCAACAGAACTTGTATATACTCCGGGCGTATGAGGACAGCAGCGGCAGCGCATTGTTTGACGGTAATATAATCGACTCGACGTATCCGTGTACCGCCGGCGCCGCAACCTATACCGCATACGCCGTTAATAATCCGTTTGCCGGCCTGTATGCGAATAACGACGGCGCGTATATCGTCGGCGTCGTGACTAAAGCCGCGGCCGGCGTCCGGTATTACGCGTTTAACTATGTCGGTTTCAGAATGTTTTGCTCTCAGCTTTTCAATTATTCGTCCGGTTGGTTGGATATTGACGTTGCGGAAATTTCGGAAGACTTGCAAAAAGCATTAGTCAATCCGTTTCAATACGTTGTTACCGCTTTTTATTTGCCGGTTCCGATTTCATGGTTTGTTAATAACAATATCGGAACCGCAACTACAACCATTGATTTTGGTTGGTGGTCGGTTACCGTTTCGGCCGGGGGCAGAATATTAAATCCGGGGACGCTTTACCAGTTCACAACGTCGCTTTCTATTCCAAAACATCCAAGTTACGGCAGCCGCGGCAATTATTTGAATTTGTCGCCAACCAGTATTTACACGCTCCGTTATTATCCATTCGGCACGTTTGACGTCGATTCAGAAGCCATTTGCGACTGGAACACGCTTGACTTGTATACGGACGTCGATATTTGTACCGGCCGCGCTATTCTTACAATGGCCGTCAATGGCAAAAGCAATCCGATACGAACCGTGGAATCATCCATTGCCGTTCCTATTCCGACCGCGGCAATTAACGTCGATTATATGTCATTAGGAAGTAAATCAACAGGAATCGCGGCCGCAGCGTCCGCAATAGGACAATTAACAAGCGGTTCCGGGCGTTGGTTTGAGAATATCGCGGAAAAAGGTAAAAACTTTATCTCAAATCTCCGGACCGGCAACACGTCCGCAATTACGTCCGGCGCGAAACAAGCGGCAAGTAATATTCTATCGGCGGCAATGGCAGCAAAAGCGACCGCGGAAATTACTGGGCAACAGGGTAGTTATACATTGTACGATACGCAAAACCTCACGTTAACCGGGCGTTTTCTTCCTGTCGCTCCGGAAGACTACGAACACCGCGGCCGGCCGCTTTGCCGTGTACGTACAATTAACACGTTACGTGGTTTCGTTATGTGCGCGGACGCCGATATTACCGTACCATGTACGGACCGCGAAAAATCCGCAATACAGGCGTACATGGAAAGCGGTTTTTATTTCTATTAAAGGACGTGATAATATATGCCGTGGCATAATAAAGTAACCGGTTCGTATTTGAAAGAATCGACGGAAGCCTATGATAATGCGCTCATGGCGTACGGCATATTATACGCGCGCGGCTGGTCGTTACTGGCGTTTTGCGGTATGTGGGGCAACGTGCAATCCGAATCCGGTTATAATCCGTGGCGTTGGCAAAGCGACGTTGTGCTGCCGGTCGGCGACGGCCGCATAGATTACCAGAACGCGCACGCGTACGGCCTCGTCCAATGGGACCCGGCCGCAAAGTACATAAACGGCGGCGTCGGTTATTCCGGTTACGGTCCGAACTATTCCAACCAGACCGGCAGCGCGAACGACGGAAGCGCGCAAATGAATTTTCTTGACGATACCGCGGTTTCGTCCGGTCAGTATTTTCCGAATCCGAATTATAATTATCAAATCAGTTACGCGAACTACAAACAAATGACGATTGATAATTATTCTATCGAATGGGCGACGCGTGCATGGTTTCATAATTACGAGCGCGGCACGTGGGATACAGGACGAGTAACCGCCGCAACGTACTGGTATAATACGCTCGGCGGTATCACGCCGCCGACGCCGGCCGGCCATATTCCAATATGGTTACTATTTAAAATAAAGGAAAGGAACGAGTCAAAATGATTTATTCGGATTTATCAAATTCCGAAATCAATAATATTTTTGAGGCCGCATTTTTGCCGCCGGTTAAAGGACTCAATAACGCAACCGCTCGTTATTTCCGGAAATATCTGTTTCAAAAAATGCTATCGGCCTTTGATTGGACTATTCCGGAAACGTGGAACCGTGATTATTTTCTTTACGTGCTTTTCGGTTGGGGGTATATTGCGGTCCTCGACTCCGGCGACGCCGGTTTCGGAATTATCCCGCAGCGTTGCGGAATCTCCGGTTACAACGTGTTTTATATGCCGAATCGCGCACTCGTACATAATCCGTTGCTGCCGGAAATCGGCGAACTAAAAATTCACGAAAATTGTACCGTGTTACACGTAAACCCTAATTTCACGCCGGTTATAGATATTATCGACTATTACGCCGTCAAACTCGCAATGGTTACAGCCGACATAGAAAGTAACTTGTTCAATAATAAGTTGTCGTATGTTTTTGCCGTCAGCAATCAGACCGCAGCAAACTCTTTCAAAAAACTATACGACCAGATTGCACAAGGGAATCCGGCCGTAATTCTCGATAAAGATTTATTGAAAGAGGACGGCGGCAAAACGTGGGAAACATTCCAACAGAACTTAAAACAGAATTATATCGTTTCTGACTTGTTGGAAGACTACCGCAGAATCGAAAATGATTTTTGTACAAAAGTGGGAATTCCTGCAACCAATACGGAAAAGCGCGAACGTATGAGTGTTGAAGAGGTAACACGAAACGATATTGAAACCGATTCATTAATTGACGGTTGGTTACGGCGGTTACAGGACGACGTCGACGAAACAAATAAATTGTTTAATATCGGTTTGGCCGTCAAAAAGAGGTGGACAACATGAGAGGCACTTTATCAATTCTCGGTTTGTACAATTACGATACGTCGATTTTTGAAAATTTCGTTGTACCGGAAGACGTGGACGCGGCAACCGCAATTAACTCAATAGTTATGGATAATGCCGAACTGGAGATAATGTATCCGGAACCGGACACCATGAAATTTTTAATCGGTTTATGGTCCTCGCGTGAGTTGCCGATATGGACGCGCATATACCGGGCCATTAATATTGAGTATAATCCAATAGAAAATTATAACCGTACCGAAACGTGGGATGATACAGAAAACGAGGAAACCAGCGCGTCGTCAAGTAGTACAGACACTCATAAAGTAACCGGCTACAACTCCGGCAACCTCGTTACACAATCAGAAGACGATTCGACCGGCAGCGGCTCCGGCAGCCGCGACCGCACTTTCGGCCGTACCGGCAACGTATCCGGTAATATAGGCGTCACAACGTCGCAGCAAATGTTAAATCAAGAAATCGACGTTTCCGCGCGCGTTGATATTTATAAATATATCTCGGAATCATTTAAAAGGCGTTTTTGCCTAATGGTTTATTAAGAAAGGACGGTTCAATATGTTTAAATTCCCTTTTTCTAATTTGCATGAATTAAACCTCGATTGGATTCTTGCACAAGTTAAAAAATTTTCAGAACTTATTCCGCCAATGGAAACCGCAGTTGACGAGGTAAACGAACTGACCGACGACGTGCAGCAGGCAATGGAAGACGCACAGACCGCTGTCGAACAGGCAAACGCAGCCGCAGAAACCGCCGCAGAGGCGTTGGAAGTGGCCGAACAGGCCGTACAGGGAACCATCGCGGACGGTGCGGTTACTACAACTAAAATCGCAGATGAGGCCGTCACAACGGATAAAATCGACGACGGCGCAGTTACCGGCGCTAAAATCGCCGCCGGCACTATTACAGCCGCGAATCTCGGAACCGGGTGCGTAACGACCACGCAAATCCTCGACGGCACTATTTCACCGGATGATTTAGGCGCCGAAAGCGTCACAAATTCAAAACTCGGCACCAATGCCGTTACTACCGCTAAAATAAATGATAGTGCGGTAACTACGGCAAAACTCGCCTCCGGTGCGGTTAGTAACGCTAAAATTGCTGATAATACGATAACAACAACTAAATTAGCGCCGGAACTTTTAGCGCTAATTAATGCAAGTGAATTTCACGCGGTTAATAGTTCCGATATAAACGTATCAGCATTAACAACGGACGCCGTAATGAATGTGCATAACGTATATGCTAATGAATATATGGCATTTGTTAGCGCCGGCATTTATCCGAACTATACCACCGAATCACAATTTGCCGGTATGTATGTACATACGGCCGACTTTGAATTAACGATTGAGGATAAAGAAATTACTATGGCGTTGGGAAGCGGTTCGACCGGCGTGTCTATTCTAATGATTTCTTCAACCTCGAGTGTTCCGGTTCGATTTAGAAAATTTTCTAATAGTTCATCAGGTTCCGGAGGAAGTAATATTCAATTCGTTGTTTTGTTAAATAATTCCTAACACGACGCCCCGCCGTCGGCCTGTCATGGCCGGCGGCTTTTTTGTTGCCGGCGCCGGCCGCCTGGTATTTCCGCACCGGTCCGGACGCCGGCCGGCGTGTTGCCGCGCCCTGGTTAAAGACATCTAACTTTTTTAGA
>JAZOPU010000014.1:0-2219 GCA_045655705.1 Candidatus Scatosoma sp. | reverse complement strand
TTCAATCTCGTTGATGTCTTTTCCTTCCACGAGCCTTGCAATGCCTTGCAAGTTTCCGCCGCAACCGCCGATAAAACGCACGTTATGCATTTTATTATCCGCGTCCACGTCGAATAAAATTTGACGGGAACAAGTTCCCCGAGTTGAATAAGTAAACATAATACCACCTTTAATCTACGAGAGTGTCGTAAATCGCCGAGTATAACTCCGACGCTTTACATTCCCAGTTTTTATAAATATTTTGCGCCGTTTTTTTGTCGGGTACGACAAACCGAAGTTCGAGCATAGGCTGTACGGGGGCAAGTATTTTCAAATACACCGTATACGTGCCGTCCACGTTTTGATAATAGTCTGATTTACATTCCTGACGGTTTCTAAGTTTTCCGCTGTTTTTCTTGATGAAAGCGGAAATTTCGTCGCGAATACTTTTGGGAATGTTGATATAGAAATTATTCAAGCTTTCGCGCCCGTCGCTCGTGATCGTGTAAAGCGGTTCTTCGTCGGGGGAAGAAATACTACAAATAAACCCGTCTTCTAAAAGGCGCGGTAAAAGTTCTTTACAGTCCATATAATTAAGCCAAGTGTTCACCGCGCAACACGTTTCGAGTATCGTGCGCTCGGAAAGCGCGCTTTCCATTTTATCAAAAACGAAAAGCACGATCAGCTTATTGACTGACGTTTCCCCCTGTATCTGCATTCGTAAAACCTCTTACGTAGTTTATGCCTCGAACTTTTTGAGTGCGTTCATAAGATCGTCGCAATCGTCGCTATACGCTTCTACCGTGATGGGTTGAGAAAGGTCAAGCGAGAAAATACCCAAAATGGATTTTGCGTCAACGATATATCTACCGCTTTTGAGCAGGATTTCATAAGGATAATCTTGCGTGATATTCACGAATTCTTTCACTCTTTGTGCCATTTCCAACGAAATTTTAATGGATTTCATAATAATACCTCCAAATTCAAACTGCCTATATTATACATAAAATTTTTCAAAAAATCAAGGTCTTTTGTCAAAAAACCTTTGCGAAAATTGGAATTTGTGCTATAATGATAACAAACAGGAAAATAATTGTTCAATTTGTCAAACGGAGTGTATATGGATTACGTAGAAAAAACAATCAAACGCCATTATATATATAGAGGAAGTATTCTTTCTCTGCGTTGCGACGACGCGGAGCTTATCGACGGTACGCCTTGCAAACGAGAAATTGTAGAGCACAGCGGGGGTGCGTGCGTGTTATACGTAAAGGAAAATAAAATTTTATTCGTTCGGCAATACCGCTATGCATACGGGGAGAGCGTGCTCGAACTGCCCGCGGGGAAATTGAACGCGGGGGAAGATCCGTCTTTGGCGGCGACAAGGGAACTCAAAGAAGAAACGGGTGTAGAAGCGGAAAAATTAGAGCTTTTACAGGTTTTATATCCAAGCCCCGGATATACCAACGAGAAAATTTATATCTACCAAGCGTTTGGGAACAAGCAAACGGGGCAATGCTTGGACGAGGGGGAATATTTAGACGTGGAATGGATAGACGCGTGCAAAGTCAAAGAAATGCTCTTTTCAGGGCAAATCAAAGACGCGAAAACGGTGGTGGCGTTGCAAAGATTTTTTATGCAATAAAACAAAGGGGCGGGGAAAACCCCGTCTCTTTGTTTTAAGGTAAAGGAGAAAAAGGTGATTAACGGCAACCGCAAGAACAACCGCAACCGCACGTAGGTGTCAAGAGCCCTGCGAGCGTACCGTTTTTATAAAGGCAGAACAAAAGCGCCACAACGATGGGCAATCCGCAACCGCTGAACACGTTCGAGCAGAAAATTCCGTCTTTCGAGCCGAGAATAATGAGTGCGATAAGAATCCAAAGGGTAGTGTTACCCGATAAACAACAATTCATAGAAAACCTCCTGTGTTTCGCCGCAGGGGTATGTAGATTGACTCCGTAACGGAAAAGTACCTGCGGTTTTTTCTTTCTATTACATAATATTCTACTACGGCGTAAATTGTGTAGACGTTGCAAGCAGAAAAAGAAAAAAAGTTGAAAAGTTCTTTGTTTTTGTTGCGTAAAATAAAAAAATGCTGTATAATATTGCTATGTCCTTGGCGAATACGCGTTTGCGGTTCGACCAATAGCGATAAAACGCAGGATAAATACAATGTTTTCTACGGGTATCTTGAAAAAGAACTCGATGGAGGTTTATTATGGAAAAGAAAAAAACTT
>JAZOPU010000013.1:0-1850 GCA_045655705.1 Candidatus Scatosoma sp. | reverse complement strand
GCGCATATCGAAGCCTTGCGATTGTTGAAACAGGTGGACGAGCTTTTCCCAGACGACACTAACACAGAATTTAAAAAGCCGTTGAATGATTGCATTTGGCAGGTGTGGCGGGATTTAGACGAATTGCTTGCCAAGAAAAAGGGGCGAATGGACAAAAGAGCGATTAAGGAAAACAGCCCTTCGGGCAAAAAGAAAGGCAATTGAGTCAAGTAGGCGTAAAAAAAAGACGGACAAGCCGTCACTTATCCGTCCTTTTGAGTTGCTTATGAAAAAATTGCTTTTATGTAGTCAAACAAAGCTTTTATAAGCCAATCAAATCGTGTTTCGAATCTGTTAAGTTTTCGCTCCGTTGCGTTTGCTATTTTGTTTTTACTATCGAGAACAGTGAACAGAACGTCGAACAGTAAGCCGATAATAAAGAACACGCATATTATTGCAAACCAAGCTGGCAAAAAAATAACAAGAGTGATTTTACCAAAAATCTTGAACACGGAAAAATCCTTGTTGTTTTTTGACACAGCGTTTCCCCCCTTTGTAGTATTCACGGTATGTTTTACGTTTTACGCCGTGTGCATAAAACAATCACTCCAAAAACCATTATACCACAAAGGGAAAGGAAATGCAAATAAAATAGCGCAAAACAAGAAGTGCAGCGCGTCAAAATAATATCCACAACACACAATATAGGTCGAAACGGCAATTAGTTTTGTATTAGAGGGCAACTTGTTTCTAATTGTCGCATAGATACGAAGGCAAGGGTAATCGTGAGTGGATATACGATTACCCTTTGTCTTTTCGGGAGAAGAAATGGAACTGTTAATCACAAAAATAATTGCGCTTGCTGGAATGTTGTTCTTCGGGATCGTCGCGATCGTAGCGACGAAGAAGTACGAGAAAGCCAAAGAAGAGCTGGACAAGCTCAAAGGGGAGAAGAAATGAGCGAAGAAGAAAAGAAGATTGATCCATACACGGTGCAGGCGATTATTGCGCTTATCAAGGACAGGGAGCAGGCAATGATCGCGCCGTGGAAAATGGCATTGACGTACATTATAGGTGAGATCAACGCGTATTACGCGTGATATATGCCCGAAAGCGGCGCGCGAGCCGTGATCGGGTAAATTCACTTCAAAAGCCGTCCGCCTCACCAACGGACGGTGAGTGAAGTGAATAAAAAAGAAAAAGGAGTGAATTTTATGGGTGAATTGTTGGAGTTTACAGGTAGGAAGGATTTCGAAGATTTGAAATTCGGCAAAAGCTACAATCTAACGCAGGACGATATTGTCGCGTTCAAAGAAGATTGTATGCAGATTGCAAAAACCAACGACAAAATGGCGTTGGAACAGTGCAAGTTGGGTTTGCAGTTGGCGGAGCTGAAAGCAGGGAAGACGTGGCAAAGTGTTATCAATCAAAAGACGGGCTTTGCGTATCTCGTGCATTCGTTTGAAGATTTTTGCAAAGACACGTTCAAATTTTCGGGAACGAAAACGTATGCACTTATGCAAATTGCAAAGTTCGTAACGTCGAACGACGACAACGAAGTGCATTTCATCGACGAGAAGTATAGCGAATTTAGTTCAAGTCAGTTGACGGAGCTTGCGAGCGTTCCCACGTATAAAAGGCATTATTTCACCGCGAATATGACGATTGAGCAAATGCGCGTTATAAAGAAATACATAGACGCGGACGAATTTTTGGACGATAGGCAAAAGGAAGATTTTGATTTGCTTACGTATGCAAACAATTACGTGGAAAGCAAGAAAAAGCCCAAGGCATTGCCTGCGAGCAATCCTGACGTATTGCCTGGGCAACAGTCGATTTTCCCCGAAGACAACGACGACGGCGAGAGTGAA
>JAZOPU010000012.1:0-2921 GCA_045655705.1 Candidatus Scatosoma sp. | reverse complement strand
GTCGTTCCGCAACAACCGCCCACGAGCCTTGCGCCCTTTTTAACAAACTCCGCCACCTGTTTTGCAAACGTTTCCGCTGTGATATCGTAGACGGTTTTTTCGCCGTCAAAGACGGGCAGTCCTGCGTTGGGCTTGACAAGCACGGGCGTGTTGGAAAAGGCGAGCAATTCTTCCACGGTGGGCGCAAGCTGGTTTGGACCGAGTGAACAATTCGCGCCAAGCGCGTCCACACCCAAGCCTTCGAGCATTGCCGTCATTGCCATGGGCGACGCGCCCGTCATGAGTTTTTTATCTTCGCCGTACACGCAAGAAACGAGCAAGGGAAGATCACATTCTTCTCGCACGGCAAGCACCGCCGCCTTCGTTTCGTAGCTATCGCCAAACGTTTCTAATAAAATAAGATCCGCTCCGCTTTGAGCGCCTATTTTCACTGCCTTTTTAAACAGCGACACCGCGTCTTCAAAGGCAAGATCGCCATACGGCTTTAACAGCTTTCCAAGCGGTCCGATATCCAGCGCAATGAATTTTTCCTGCTCACCACGTGAAAGCTCTTTCGCTTTTTTCGCGTTCTCCACGCCCGCGCGAATAATTGCTTCGAGTTCTTTTTCGGAAAATTTCAACGCGTTTGCCCCGAACGTGTTCGTGCAAACGACGTTACTGCCCGCGTCAAAATACGCCTTATGGATATCCACGAGCGTTTGCGCGTGCGTGAGATTCCAAAGCTCCGGCAACTCTCCGAGCGGTAAACCCGACGCTTGCAAAAGCGTACCCGTTCCGCCGTCTAAAAGTACGGTATTTGTTTGTAAAAATTCTCTAAATTTCATGGTTTATCCTTTGATCGGCACAATCGCCGTTACCGATTTCGTCGGTGTCATAAGTAAACTTTCATTCAGCGTAACGCCGATATTTTTCGTTACGCCAAGCGTTTGGAATATCCATTTTTGCGCCTGCAAGGGAAAATCCCCAAACCCCGGGGAAAACCTTGGCAAGCCGTTTTCAATTTCTTTGCAAAACGCGTTACACAAGCTCTCGATCCGCTCCGCACCGAGTGCTTGAAAAAGCAACGCTTTGGCAATCGATTGGCTTTCGTTTTGCAATATCCGTCTATCCGTTTCCAGTCCGATCGTTGCCGCAAACACCACCGCTTGTTGGCAATCTTTCAGTCGCAACGCAAGGAGCTTGCTTTTTGGAAAAGCTTGTAATAGCGTTTCCGTAGAAAAGCGCGCGAAACACACGCGCGGGGAAACGATTTGTTCCATTTCGCGCGCGCAAACAGACAACAGCTCAAAAACCTCGTTATCCGCTTGTTTACACCCCGCATACCGCAACGCTTCTTTTTTATCGACGGGCGGGAGCGCGTACGTTTTCACACCCACGAAGTTATACATTTTTACCCAAGATTGCCGAAAGATTGGCTTGAATTTTTTGCGCCACGTCCGGTTTGTTCATTGAATACACGTGCACGTGATTGACGCCGTTTGCGTACAGGTCGATAATTTGATCGGTCGCATACGCAATCCCAGCCTGTTTCATAGCTTCGTTGTCATAGCCGAATTTATCCACGAGCGCGGTAAACCGACGGGGCATAAACGAGCCTGAAAGTTCTTTTGCGCGCTTGATTTGCACGGCGTTGGTTATCGGCATTACGCCCGCAATCACGGGCACGGTAATCCCCGCTTCGCGGATTTTATACAGAAAATTATACAAAAGGTCGTTATCGAAAAACATTTGCGTGGTTAAAAATTCACAGCCTGCGTCCACCTTTTCTTTCAAACGCTTGATATCTTCGCGTTGGTTTTCGCTTTCGGGGTGCACTTCGGGATAGCAAGCCCCGCCCACGCAAAAATCGCCTTTTTCTTTAAGCTCGCGCACAAGCTCCACCGCGTGTTTATAATCCCACGCCGTTTGGTCTTGTCCTTGCATTTCCTTGGGAATATCCCCGCGGAGCGCAAGCACGTTTTCAATCCCCGCACTCTTAAAATCCGCAATACGGCTTTCCACCGTTTGCTTAGTGGAAGACACGCAAGTCAAGTGTGCGATCGACGGCACACCGTAGCGTTTCTTGATATTTTCGGCGATCGCCAGCGTGTACTTGCTCGTACCCCCGCCCGCGCCGTAGGTCACGCTCATAAACGAGGGTTTGAGCGCGGCAATTTCTTCCGTCGCCGTTTTGACGCTATCGTATAAATCGTCCGTTTTCGGCGGAAAAACTTCAAAGGACAAACTACGCGTTTGATTTTCAAATAACTGGGTAATCTTCATTGGTAACACCTCAAAAATATTATAGTACAAACGGCGATTTTTTTCAAGGTTTTTTATGCCTTTTCGCAAAGATTTATCCTTGACATACGCAAAAAAACGCGTTATAATAAACGTACTATGAAAAGCGAAGTTATCATTCGTCCGATTGGATACATCCGCTCGGACTTTAAAGAAAAATTCGGCATACCCCGCCAAAGCTTACGAGCACCGTCCGCGCTTTGCGAGTTGGTGCTTTTACCTGATTTTCAAAGCGAAGAACATTTTCGTCGTTTGCAAGAATTTTCGCACCTTTGGCTGATTTTCGACTTTTCTAAAACCCGCGACAAAGGCTATACCCCCACCGTGCGCCCGCCACGGCTTGGCGGCAACGAACGGGTGGGCGTGTTTGCCAGCCGTTCCCCCTATCGCCCCAATCATTTAGGTCTATCCTGCGTTAAGCTCGTGGAAATAAAACGCGTACAAAACCAAACAATTTTAACGCTTGCGGGTGCGGATCTTCTCGACGGCACACCCGTGTTTGATATCAAGCCCTATTTGCCGTTCACCGATTGTATTCCCCAAGCGGTCGGCGGGTATGCAACGGAACAGCAAACGCATAAACTGCAAGTGCATTTTCCGCAAACTTTACTGGATAAAATCCCAAAAGAAAAACAGGCGGG
>JAZOPU010000011.1:0-17524 GCA_045655705.1 Candidatus Scatosoma sp. | reverse complement strand
GTTTAGCTATCCGTCCAAAGGGGGCGCGAGAACCGCTCGCGCGACGGGCTTAAAATTATAATGGAGATGATATAAAAATAAGCTGCAACAAGATTTGAAAAGTTTCAAATTTCTTGTGCAACTTAATATTACAATAAATATTAAATAAAAAATTGCACAAATGCACGCAAAAAAAGTTGCGTTCTTTGTGTAAGTGTGTTATAATCAATAAGTATTTCAAAGAAAAAACGACAAAGGATTGACTTACTATGTTGAAACTTATGAATTTATTAGTACCCGTGCAGGGCGAAACCTCGTATGCTTTATATATGGCTTTGAGTATCACGATGATCGCGCTTATGGCGGTTGCTGCGCTTGCAGCAATTATACTCGTTTTGATGCAACCGAGCAATTCGAGCGGTATCGACGCGCTCGGTGGGTCGAGCGAAACGTTCTTCGGCAAGAACAAAGGCAAATCGATTGAAGCGAAAATGAAAAAATGGACGTGGATCTGCTTGGCAGTGCTCGTTGTATTTTCTATCGCGTTCTACGTCTTACAACTCGAAACCCTTTGGACCTAACGATAAAACGAACTTTTCGACGGCTTGAATCATTTAAGCCGTCTTTTTTTGCGCATACTGCGAAAGAGGTGTTATTTTGAGTGCGAAAGAATTGATTTTCGAGCGTTTTGAAAGCGGTGAACTTTCCGCGGACACGCTCCCGCAAATTTGTAAAAAACTGAATATCCCCTATCGCGAACGCAACCGTCTTGCCGAGCTTTTAAACGAGCTTTGCAAGGACGGCAAACTGTTTTTAGACGACGCAGGCAAATACGGCACGGCAAAACAGCTGGGGCTTATCCAAGGCAGAGTGCAAGGCAACGAACGCGGTTTTGCCTTTCTCGTACCTTTTGACCGCGAAACGTATCCCGACGATTTCTTTATTCCGAGAAAACGCTTACACGGTGCTTGGCACGGCGACGAGGTGCTTTGCACGAAAACGTACGGCAAGGAAGGCGACGAAGTTTCCGTTGTGCAAATCCTTAACCGCGGGTATAAAACGCTGGTGGGCACGTTCCGTCGCGACAGGCGCGCGGGCTATCTCATTCCCGACGAAAAACGCTTTGCAACGGATATCTATATCCCCCTTTCCGAATGTTTTAATATCCCAAACGGTGTGAAAGCGGTAGCTAAAATCACTTCCTATCCCCAAGGCAAATCCCCGGGCGGGGAAATCATCGAAGTTTTGGGCGATGCAGACGATTTTTTTGCGGAAGAGCTGTCGATTATCCGTTCGTATAACCTGCGCGAAGAATTCCCCCCGCACGTGGAAAAGGAAGCGAAAAAGCAGGAAAAGCGCGGGCTGGGAGACATTTCCCACCGCCGAGATTTTCGCGACGAGCTAATCGTTACCATCGACGGCGCGGACACGCGCGATATCGACGACGCCATTTCCTTACAGCGCAAGGACGGCGGGTATTTGTTAGGCGTGCATATCGCGGACGTTTCGCACTACGTGGAGCACCGCTCGCCTTTGGATAGCGAAGCGTATGAACGGGGCACGAGCGTATATTTCCCCGATTGCGTATTGCCTATGCTCCCCCGCGCGCTGTCCAACGGTATATGTTCTTTGAACGAAAACGAAGACAGGCTGACGCTTTCGTGTATTATGCAAATCGACACCAAAGGCAACGTGAAGAAAAGCGAGATTGTAGAAGGGGTGATCCGCTCCCGTCATAAAATGACCTACGACGAAGTGGAAGCAATATTAAACGGCAACGAAGCGACGGCGAAAAAATACGCCGACGTAAAAGACACCGTCTTTCTCTTTGCCGAGCTTACGCGTATTCTACAACAAAAACGCGAGAAAAAGGGTAGCGTAACCTTGGATATCAAAGAAGCGAAAATCCTTTTCGACAACCAAACGCAAGAGATTACCATACCCGATTATAAACGGCTGTTCTCACACGAGATTATCGAAGCGTTCATGGTGCTTGCCAACGAAACGGTGGCGGAATATATGCACTCTATAAACGCACCGTTTATTTATCGCGTACACGAAAAACCCAGCGAAGAAAAAGCGCGTACCTTTCAAGACTTCGCCAAAACCTTGGGTCTAACTGCGCGTTTCCAAGCAGACGACGTGAAGCCCTACGACTATCAAAAACTGCTCAAAAGCGCGGAAAATATGCCCGCTTTCAGTATTCTCAACCGCACCATGCTCCGTTCTATGCAAAAGGCGCGCTACGACGTGGAAAATTTAGGACACTTTGGTTTGGCAAGCAGTTGTTATTGCCATTTCACTTCCCCCATTCGACGTTATCCCGACCTTTGTATTCACCGCATTATCAAGGAAATTTTACACGGCGGGTATGAAACAGCGCAAAAACGGTATACGGACTTTGCGGAAAACGCGGCGAAACAGTCGTCTGAAAAGGAACGCCTTGCCACCGACGCCGAACGCGACGTAGACGATTTATACAAAACCATGTATATGAGCGAGCACGTTGGGCAAACGTATGAAGCGGTCATTTCAGGCGTAACTTCTTATGGGTTATTTGCCGAACTGCCCAACACCGTCGAAGGCTTTATCCCCATTGAAACGTTGCAAGGCACGTACACCTTTGACGAAGCGCATTTTGCACTCCGTTCGCCCAAGGAAACGTTTGCACTGGGCGAAATGCTGTTTATCAAAGTCGTGGGCGTGGATTTTGACCGCCGTCGCACGGAATTTAGACTACTTTCCAAACTGTAAGGAGCTAAAAAATGAAAATTATCACCACCAACCGTTCCGCGTCGTTTGAATATTTTATCGAAGAAAAATACGAAGCGGGGATCGTTTTAGAGGGCAATGAAATCAAATCCCTGCGCGCGGGCAACGTGAATATGAACGACAGCTTTTGCTTTTTACGCGAAGGCGAAGTTTGCGTGAAAAATATGCATATCGCGTTCTATGAAAAATCCGACGGCTTTTCGCAAAAAAACACCCGTCGGGATAGAAAGCTTTTGCTCCACAAAAGCGAGATCGCAAAAATTGCAGGCAAAATCAATCGCCAAGGCTATGCGCTCGTGCCGCTCAAACTGTACTTTAAAGACGCGCTCGTGAAAATAGAGATTGCGCTTTGCAAGGGTAAGCACACGTTTGATAAAAAGCAAGCGATTGCCGATCGCGACGTGCAACGGAGCGTGGATAGAGAAATCAAAAACGCAGGATTTTAAAAAAGGGCTATACAGCCTTTTTTTTATAGTTTACGGCGCGTTTCCACCAAATGATATTCCTTGGTGTTTTTACATTTTGCAAACGCAACATCTTCTTCGCTCGAAAACGCCAGCTCTCCCGACGGCAAAGCAATCCCCACCTGTCCTTCTCCGCAAAAATACACAGGCACGCCAAAGCAATACGCGTGCGCGCGAATAAGCGCAAGCTCTCGTTCCCCCGCCTTTTCATAAGGACACACAACAAACGCTACTCCGCAAAGGGAAAGTGTTTTGAAAACTTCGGGGAAGCGTAAATCCCCTGCCACCACCACGCCCATTTTACCCGCTTGCGTTTGGTATATACCTACTTCCGCACCGCTAGAACAGTCGTTATCGATCGCGTGCAAGGTATCGCTCACGCCGAGCACCGTGCCGTTTTCCACGACGAGCGCAGATTTTCTTTTATGTCCGCGCGCGTTGGTTTTGCAACCGCAAACGACCACCCCACCGACGGTTTTAGACACCCGTGCCACCCGTTCAAAATAATCCGTTTCGCCTTTGAGTTCTTTTTCATACACCACTTCGTCGCCATGGAACGCGCAAAGTATCACGTCCGCTTTTTCTTTGAGCGGTACGTTTGCCACCCCGCCCCGCGCAATAAAACCTATCCGCATACTACCCACCTCCTCTTTCATTATACGCGAGATGAAAAAACGAAGTGCCGAAAAAAAGTTTTTTTGCGTATACTAATCATAGAGGGGGACAAAAAAATGTTTTGGTTAGGACTTGGTCTTGGATTATTTCTCGGTGGCAACTTGGGCGTAATTATGATTTCGCTTTTCAAAATCAACAAAAATTGAAAACAGCCGACTGCTGTCGGCTGTTTTGTTTTTTAATATTTCCCCACGATTTCTTGCATTTTTGCAAGCTTTCTCTCCATATCCTGCGCCAAAGCCAAATGGCATTTCGCACGCGCCAAGTTTTGATCGGGATAGTGAATACGGAAATACTTATCCCCGTCCAAATAATCAGTCAAAAACCGCACACCACACTCCGTCGTCATAGCGATTGCGCCAAGCGCAAGCGAGTTTTTCTCGTCCTTGGACAGCATATCCCCGATCGCACGCACGAACCCGCGCGTAAACGCTTCGTATTTTTCAAGGTCAAGCGCGACTTTGGAAAGGTCTTTTTCGTCTTCGTCCACCGTCGACGCCGCCACGCGGATTGCGTCCCCGAAATCGAACGCCACAAGCCCGGGCATTACCGTATCCAAATCAATCACGGCAAGATATTCGCCCGTTTTTGCGTCGAATAAAACGTTACTCGTTTTCGTGTCGTTATGCGTAACGCGAAGAGGCAACACCCCCGCGCGTTGCAACTGATACGGTTTGATGGCAAGCGCTTCCATCGCTTTATAGCCTGCGATCACGTCTTGCACCTCGTCTAATCTTCCCGTGGCGTTTCTCTCCATAGCTTCTTGGAGCGCACCGTAACGCTTGATGGTGTTATGGAAATGCGGGATAACGATATGTAAATTTTTCACAGGGAAATCGGCTAAATAGGTTTGGAATTTCCCAAACGCCTTGCCCGATTCTTCAATAATTTTCAAATCGTCCGTTTGCGTAAAGGATACGGAATCGTCGATATATCGACAGCACCGCCAAAATCCACTATCGTCAAGCACCGTGTAATAATCGCCGTTTTCCGTCGTGGCATAATGCAAAACGCTGCGCTTTGCCGTTGCGCCCGTCGCCTTGATCTTGGCACGGATATATTCGGTTACCTGGGCGATATTCTCCATAACATCCAAGGGGTTTTGGAACACATAGGTATTCACCCGTTGCACGATATAATCTTTCATTTCCCCGTCGCGGAAAAAGAAAACCTTATACGTAGAATTGATATGCCCGCTATTGATAACTTCGTAATATTTATACTCGCCTTTCAACCCAAACCGACGGCACACTTCTAAAATTTGACTTTCTTCTTGTTGCATTCCTTGTCCCCTAAATCTTCATCTTGCCTGTTTATTATATCATATTATACAGTACTTGTCAAACTCTTTTCCGTTTTTTTTCGCTTTTCCTGTCCGTGGCATAAATTGTGACCTTACGTACATACTGTTTTTATGCAAAAACGCACTTTATCCCTACTCGTAATCGCCTGTATTTTCCTTTGCGGTTGTCAAACAAAACCCCAAGAGCCACCCGCTCAAACAGAAAAACCGCCCCAAATCGAGCACACGCAAGAAATGCGCCCGCTTGTCGATCCCAACGTTTGGGACGTTACAAACGCGGATATTTCCAAGCTCGATCCCGACCGCAAGCTAATTGCGTTCACCTACGACGACGCACCCGCTTCAAACCTTGAAAATCTGCTTGCGGTGTATACTGCCTACAACGAAGCAAATCCCGATTGTATCGCCACCGCCACGCTTTTTTGCAACGGTAACCGTATCGACGAAACGTTTTCTCACACGCTCCGCTCCGCGCTGGCACTGGGTTTTGAGCTTGGCAATCACACCTTTTCCCACCCCGACTTAAGCAAGCTTTCGATAGAAAATATTGCTGGCGAAATAGACCAAACGGACAGCATTTTGTCCAAGCTCGACGGCAAACCCCGTCATCTTTTTCGCGCACCGTATGGAAAAATAAGCGACCAGGTACAAAAGCAAGTGCAAACGCCCATTCTAAACTGGACGATCGACACGCTGGATTGGAAAGGCAAAACGGCGCAAGAAATCTACGATAGCGTTTGGGAGCAAAAATACGCAGGTGCGATCGTGCTTATGCACGACGGCTACGAAAACACGGTAACGGCAATGAAAACGCTTTTACCTGATTTAAAGGAAGCGGGCTACCAAGCAGTAACAATTTCCCAAATGTCCAAAGCGCACGATTGCCCATTACGCGTTGGTAGCGTGTATATCCGCGCAAGAAAGCAAAAAACGCCGTAATCGGCGTTTTTTGCTTTCTATTATACGTTTTGTAACTGCAAAAATACGGTTTTTTTCGTGTTTTCTTCCACTTTTACGCTATCGCAAATTTCCACTCCGCAAACGGCAAGAACTTCGTTCCCGACAGCCAAAACAGGCAAGTGCGCGCGATCGAAAACGTCTATCTTTCGCTCGTTAAAAAGCTTTTTCAAGCTTTTCGTGCCACCCCCAAACACACGCATACGATCCCCTTCTTCCCGAAAGCGAAACACGGCGTTTTCGGGGATTTTTTCTTCGTCTATACGCAAGGTTTTCCATTTTTCGTCGCTTTGCTTTTCGCTTAAAAGCACGTTCACCTTATACCTGCTCCCGCAAAATCCATTTTTAGAAAACGCTACGCTTTGCGTATTTTCTATTACTTCCGTTTCTTCTAAACCGAGCAACACACCCGTTTGCGTTTTCGTTGCCACCACGCCTTTTTTCAAATTCAACTTCGCACCGCGATCTAAATATTGTAAATCAAACGTGCTTTCCAAATGCCCTTGCGTATAATTTTTTTCAAATCCCAAAGCTTTGATCGCAGTCAAAACGGCGCGACGGAAAATAGGTTTCTCTTCGCAAAATTCCACAAGATACCCCTTGTCCGTTTGCGTGAGTAATTTTTGGCTTTGTTTTTGCAAATACGCTTCGTCTTCGCTCGCAAGGAAGGCAAACCGCGCAAAATTTTCTTTTGAACTGGGCACGGCTTTTTCGAGCATAGGAAACACTTCTAATCTGAGTGCGTTACGAGTATATTCCGTGCTTTCGTTGGTTTTATCCACGCAAAAAGACAGCTCGTGTTCTTTGGCGTAGGCAAAGATTTCTTCTTTCGTCCAACGCAAAAACGGGCGCACGAAATAGCCGTCTATTTCTTTTATCCCCCCCGCGCCCGCAATCGACGCCCCGCGCGCAATACGAAACAGCACCGTTTCCGCCTGATCGCCTGCGTGGTGCGCGGTAGCGATATAGTCTGCTTTGTTTTCGGCTATGATTTGCGCAAAAACGGACTTGCGGAATTCCCGCGCCGCCGTTTCCACACTTAATTTTTCCTTTTCAGCCTTTTGCAAACAATTTTCACGAAAAACGAAAAGCGGAATATCCCAAGACAAGCAAAGCTCTTGCACGAACCGCATATCGTTTTCGCTCTCCTTTCCGCGAATACCGTGTTCGCAATGCACGGCGGAAAGGCGAAACCCGTCTTGTTTTTCACGGCTTTTTAAAAAATGCAAAAGCGCCGTCGAGTCTACCCCGCCCGACGTCGCCACGCATATTCTCTTGTTTGCAAAATTTTCAATTTTCATGGTAATTCGATTTCGTAAAGGTCTTTGGCGGGTAAAGGTTTGGTGGAGTTTTCCACGAACTTTTTCACTTCTGCCGCCGCTTTTTCTACGGATATATTCGTACCCGCGCCAGCAATACAGCCCCCGGGGCAACCCATACCTTCGATCAAGCAACCGTCCTTTTTACCAAGCCCCGCAAGGAGCAACATTTTTTTACAATTTTCCAACCCTTCGGCGTGCTCAATCTTGACTTCTACGTTCGGATAATACGCTTTCACGCATTTTTCAATCGCCGAAGCAACGCCCCCTGCAACCGCATACCCGCGCCCCGCGCCCGTCGCTTCGTGAATAGAACGCTCGTTTTGATATTTAGAAAAGTCAATATTTTTCGCGTCAAAAATCCCTGCAAGCTCTTCAAACGTAATAACGAAATCCACGTCGCTGCGCACCGTTTCGCGCGAAGCTTCCAATTTCTTCGCGGCGCAAGGTCCAATGAACACCACGCGCGCATTCGGCGTGCGCTGTTTGATGCGCCGTGCCGTAGCCACCATAGGCGTGAGCGATTGCGACACTTTATCAATAAGCTTAGGGAATCGTTTTTTTGCAAGCATTGCCCACGCGGGACAACAGGACGTAAGCAAGAACGGAAGTTTTCCGCTGAGCACTTCGTCGACGTATTGGTGTGCTTCCGTTGCCGCCGCCACGTCCGCACCGCTTGCGACTTCATGTACTTCTTTAAAGCCGATATCAAGCAGCGCGCCTTTAATGATTGCAGGCGTAATACCTTCGCCGAACTGACCCATAATCGCGGGCGCAACTTCCGCCACCACGTAATCGCCTTTGCGAATAGCACGAATAAGCTGGAAAATTTGCGACTTGTCGGCAATCGCCCCGAACGGGCAACTCACCATACACTGTCCGCAACCCACGCATTTATCGTTATCAATTTTTGCCCGCCCAAGCTCGTCGGTGGAGATGGCTTTAATTCCGCACGCTTTGGAGCACGGTCTTTCCTTGTGCGCGATCGCGTCGTACGGGCACGCCTTTTTGCATTTTCCGCACTTGATACACTTTTCCTGATCAATCACCGTTTCGCCGTTTACAACCTTGATCGCATTTCTCGGGCACGCCGCCACACACGCCTTTGCCACACAGCTACGGCATTGGTTGCTTACTTCATACACGTTATCAGGACATTTATCGCACGCGGAAGGAATTACCTGCATAAGCGGCGGTTCGTAATATTTATCGGAAATATCGCTTTGGTCGATACCCGCGGTGATATGCACGGGCTTATCGGCAGGCCGAAGGGACATACCCATGGCAAGGCGCACCTGCTCAGCGGCAATCGCACGCTCACGGTAGATATTTTCCCGATACACAGGCTCTTCCGTGGGCGAAATTTTATAGGGAATGGCTTCGATTGCGTCGTTGACCTTTTCAGGCTCTTCTTCAAACGCCACCCGCGCCACTTCTTTAAAGACGTTATGACGCAGTTTGACAACGGACGTTTTTAATCCTCTCATCTAAAAGTACCTCTATTTGATTATTTGATCTTTTGTATACATTATATAAAATAAAATAAACTTTGTCAATCTTTCAAAGATACTTTTTAAAACCATTCGTTTATTTATAAGGTTTAGGATTATCCGTACGACCAAGCAAATAATCCACGCTCGTGTTATAAAAATCTGCAAGTTCAATCAAAATTTTCGTGGGAATATCGTTCTCTCCTGTTTCATATTTAGAATAGCCTGTTTGCGACATATTCAATTTTTTCGCTAATTCAGTTTGATTCATATCGTGATCTTCTCTTAAATCCCTTATTCTTCTATACATAAATACTCCAAAAAAATTATTCAAAAAATTATAACACACTATGCGCATTTCGCTTGACTTTTAACCTGTTTCAGGTTATAATATGTTTGCGAACGTCAAAATTCGACAATTTTTTTGGAGGTGTCATAGTATGGCATATGTAGAAAACAACCTTGGCAAGAACGAAGTAATTGTCAAAAAAGCAGACAGAAACGGTTTGTTTCTTTTGGGCGCGTGGATCAAAGGGATCCTTTTGTGTTGGTTGCTATTGATCCCTACGATCAAAGCAATTGCCGCTACCATTCGTTTTAAAAACGTGGAGCTTGCAATCACTAATAAGCGCGTTGTCGGTAAAGTCGGTGTATTTAACACTAAAGCTTTGGACGCACCCTTAAATAAGATTCAAAACGTTTCCGAGTCCCAAAAATTCTTTGGTAAGCTTTTCAATTACAGTACGATCACGATTGATACAGCGGCAGGACAATTCGCTTTTGATTGCATCAAATCGGGTGCGCAATTCAAAAGCATGATCATGGCGCAAATCGACCAATACGAAGAAGACCGTCTTACGCAACAAGCCAATCAAATGGCAAGCGCGATGGCTGGCGTTATCAATAAATAATGCCGAATATTAAAGGTATTCTCGACGCCGACGAACGCGTTCACACAAAAGCAAAAATCAGTAAGTCTGCCGTTTTTGTTTGTTGGTTTTCTATTCCTTGTGTATTCCTTGCTACGTTTCTTTTTGTCTATCTCCCTAAACTCATAAAAGAAAAAATTGAAGATGTGGTAAAAGAAAAAATAGGTCTTAGAGGAATTGAAGAGCTTAACCCCTTTAACGTTATTAAAGACGAATTGATTTCTTCGGCTTTTGAAGCGTATTTGCCTATTCTCACGGTTACAATTGTATTATTTATCGTTGTATGGCTTTGTTTTTCATTATATTTGACACAACGCCATTTTCAATACGAGCTTGCAATAACCACCTATGACGTTATTGCGAGAGCAGGCAAAAAAATCGTTCGTATCCCATTGAGATCCATAACTAATATTTATTTAGAAACTTCTTTATGGGGGAAAATATTTCGCTACGGAACGATTACCGTCGTTTCATCAAGATATTCCATTTCCATAAAGAATGTGGCTCAGCCAAAACAATTTGTTAAAAAGCTTGCTACGCTCAGTATAGAGGACGAAAACCATTTTCTGAATCTATAAAAGTACTTCCAATGGAAATAGCTCCGATTAGCCATTCGGAGCTATTTTTCTTTTATTTCTTTAAAGGCGGTGTTTTGCCGTAATATGCGCGTAAATACAACTCTTTTATCTCTTCTACGAGCGGATAACGAGGATTTGCGCCCGTGCATTGATCGTCGAACGCTTCGCGCGCAAGCTCGTCTACTTTCTCCAAAAACTCCGCTTCGCTTGCCTTATCCCCAATAGCCTGACGAATGGTCTTGGGCAATTTAAGCGTTTGTTTAATCTCTTCGATTTTTTGAATAAGCGCGGAAAAAAGCTGCTCTTCGCTATCCCCGTCCAAGCCCAAAATCTTTGCTACCTTGGCGTATCTTACGAGTGCGTCGGGATAGGCGTATTGCGGAAACGTACCCATTTTTGTCGGTGCTTTTTCGGCGTTGAATTTCATCACTTCTACAAGCAACAACGCATTCGCCACGCCGTGCGGAAGATGCCACGCCGCGCCAAGCTTATGCGCCATGGAATGACAAAGCCCCAAAAACGCGTTTGCGAACGCCACGCCTGCCATCGTGGCGGCGTTTGCCACCTTTTCCCGCGCTTCCAAATCCCCCCTGCCTTTCTCATACGCACGGGGTAGGTATTTAACGAGCAAGGAAATGGATTCAAACGCGAGTGCGTTGGTATAGTCGGAAGCAACGATAGAAGCCACCGCTTCCATAGCGTGTGAAAGTGCGTCGAACCCCGCGTTTGCCGTGAGCGCAGGCGGGATATCGAGCATAAGCTCCACGTCGCAAATTGCCATATTCGGAAGCAGGGCATAGTCCGCAAGCGGGTATTTTTTACCCGTTTGCTCGTCGGTAATAACGGCAAAGGGGGTAACTTCGCTCCCCGTTCCCGCGGTGGTGGGGATTGCCACGAGCATTGCCTTTTCGCCCATTTTCGGGAACGTAAACACACGCTTTCTAATATCCATAAACCGCATAGCAAGGTCGGTGAACTCTAAGGCAGGGTGCTCGTATAACACCCACATAATTTTCGCCGCGTCCATTGGCGAACCGCCGCCCACCGCGATAATACAATCGGGCATAAACTCCGCCATACGCCGTGCGCCCGCCTTGGCACATTCGAGCGTGGGATCGGGGGTTACTTCAAAAAATTCCGTATGCACGATCCCCAGCATATCCAGCTCGTCGGTGATTTTTTTACAAACGCCCGTATCGTATAAAAATTTATCCGTTACGATAAACGCGCGCTTTTTATCATACACTTCCTTACCAAGTTCTTTGAGCGCAAGCGATAAACACCCGCGTTTGAAATACAGCTTTTCCGGCACGCGTAGCCACAGCATATTTTCCCTGCGCTCGGCGACCGTTTTGATATTGATAAGCTCTTTAATCCCCACGTTCTCGCTCACGCTATTCCCGCCCCAAGAACCGCAACCAAGCGTCAACGACGGGTTTAAGCGGAAATTGTATAAATCGCCGATACCGCCTTGCGCCGCGGGCGTGTTGACAAGAATTCGGCACGCTTTCATACGCTCGCAAAAAGCGGATAAACGCTGTTTTTGCGCGTATTCGTCGATATAGATCGCGGCGGTATGCCCAAGCCCGCCACCGCGTACGAGCCTATCCGCTTTTTCGAGCGCATCCGAAAAATCTTCCGCTTTATACATAGCCAAAACAGGCGAAAGCTTTTCGCGTGCAAACGGCTCGTCTTCGCCCACGTTCTCCACTTCACCGATCAGCATTTTCACGTTTTTCCCCACGGCAAGCCCTGCAATTTGCGCGATTTTTTGCGCGTCTTGTCCCACGATTTCCGCGTTCAGCTTTCCACCCCCGAACATAACTTCGCGCATTTTTTCTATCTCGCCCGTAGTGAGAAAATATCCGCCCAGCTCTTTAAATTGTGCTTTCACTTGGTCGTAGATTTCCTTTGCCACGACCACGGCTTGTTCCGAAGCGCAAATCACGCCGTTATCAAACGTTTTGGAATGCACGATCGACGAAACCGCAACGCGGATATCCGCGCTTTGATCAATAATCGCAGGCGTGTTCCCCGCGCCCACGCCGATCGCGGGCTTGCCCGAAGAATACGCCGCTCTCACCATAGCAGGTCCGCCCGTAGCAAGGATAATATCCGCCTTTTTCATAAGCTCCGCGCTCGCTTCCACACTCGGCTCGTCTATCCAAGAAATAATATCTTCGGGCGCACCCGCTTTCACTGCCGCGGAAAGCACCGTTTTCGCCGCTTCGATCGTACAATTTTTTGCCCGCGGGTGTGGCGATAACACGAGCGCGTTGCGCGTTTTTAAACAAATAAGCGCTTTAAAAATGGCGGTGGAAGTGGGATTGGTGGTAGGCACGATCGCCGCCGCCACGCCCACGGGCGCGGCGATCCGCGTAAACCCGTTGGCTTCGTCCCGTTCAATCACACCGCAAGTTTTTTCGTTTTTATAGCGGTTATAAATATACTCCGCGGCGTAGTGATTTTTGAGCACCTTGTCTTCAAACACGCCCATACCCGTTTCTTCGACCGCCATTTGCGCAAGCTCTATTCGCCGTGCGTTCGCCGCACTTGCCGCCGCGCGAAATATCTCGTCTACCTGTTCCTGAGAAAACTGTGCATACTGTTCCTGCGCCAAGCGTACCTTTTTTAAAACCGTTTCAATCTTCGACATACTCCCCCTTTGCGGCTAACGCCAAAAAAAGGGGCGCAGCCGTCAATCGCCGCGCCTGTATAACTTTCCCGCAAGCATCGCAAGCGACGCCGCAAGGTCTTCCGTTTTGAGTACGATATCTTTGGGTACGCGCAAAGGCGCAGGGGCAAAATTCCAAATGGCTTTCACGCCCGCGTCCACGAGCACGTTGACAACGTCTTGCGCCGCGTGTTTGGGCACGGTGATAATCCCGATACGGATCGCGTGTTCTTCCACGAACGATTTAAGCTTGGACATAGGCAAAACGGTCTTTCCCGCCACTTTCGTGCCAATGAGCTTTTCGCTCACGTCAAACGCCGCAACGACGTTAAGCCCGTTATTTTTAAACCCTTCATAACCAAGGAACGCACGCCCAAGCCCGCCCGCACCGACGATTACCACGTCGGAAAGGTGATTATACCCCAAAAACTTTTCGATATCGACGATCAAACGACTGACGGCAAACCCAAGTCTTGGTCTGCCCGATTCGGAAGACACGAGCGCGAGATCTTTTCGCACAAGCACCGACGATACGGAAATATTTTGTGCAATCACGGTCGAAGATATATACTGTGCGCCCTTGGAACTTTCTTCCTGTAAATAATGCAAGTATAAGGGCATACGCGCAATACTCGCTTTGGAAATTTCCTTTTCTTCCGTTTTCTCTTTCATAGTTTGCTCCTTTTAGATAAACGCCTTGTACAATTTTTCTTTTTGTTCGTCCGCTTGCCCAAACGGCGTGGGGTACTCCGCGCGGTTGGGGCGCAAATCGCAAACGACCTCTCCCCCGTCCATTACCAATATCCTGTGCCCCACCGCCCACGCTTCTTCGATATCGTGCGTAACGAACACCACCGTCGGTTTTTGTTCTTTCCAAAGCGTTGCAAAAGTCTTTATAAGCTCCGTTTTCCAAGCGAGATCGAGAAAGGAAAACGGCTCGTCGAGCAGTAACCAATCCCCGCCCGACAAGAACGCGCGGGCAATCGCGACACGCTGTTTTTCCCCGCCCGAAAGCAGGGCAGTCTTTTTATCCGCATACGCAAAAAGCCCCAAGCTTTTGAGCATAGCTTCCGCTTCGTCCGCGTTTGCCCCTGCGTATAATAAATTGTCTTTCACGGACAAATGCCCGATAAGCCTTGGCGTTTGAAAGCAATACCCCACCCGCGCGGGCAAATATTGCATTTCGCCTTGAAAATCCGTAAGCCCTGCCAAAATATGGAGTAGCGTGGTTTTTCCAACGCCCGATTTCCCCAAAATGCAAGTCACTTCGTTTTCGTTTATATCTAATGCAAGCTTTTCAAACACCTGTTTTTGCCCGTAGTTTTTAGAAATACATAGCTTCATTGTAGCCACCTTTCGACCTTACCCGAGATCCACGCGCCAAACAGCTCGATCGCAAGCCCGAGCACAACCACCCCTATGACGAGCGCGAATAGATAGGGCATATCCAAATACGCTTTCGCTTCCTGCATTTGCCCGCCCAAGCTTTTTGCCGTTTGTGCAAGCACTTCCGCCGAAACGACGAGTTTAAGCCCCAGCGAAAACGCGGCAATCCCTTCGCGCGCGCCCACGCGCGCGATTGCGGGCAGATATAAATTTTTCATTTGCTTTTTCAAGGACACTTTATATACACGGCTCATTTCGAGTAGCTCCTTATCCACCCCCGCAAGTCCCGTAAAAAACGCCGTGAATAGCATAGGGAAGAGCGTTAGAACCGCCACGATCACGGGCGCAACGCCCGCGCTCGAAAACACGAGCAAAATGAGTAGCACCGCAAGCACGGGCACGCACCGCACCGTCGCCACGATCGGCGTTAAAAATTTTGCAAAATACGGGAACAGGTATGCGAGCACCGCTAAAAGAACAGCAAAAACCAACGCCAATACAAAAGCAAAAACCACGCGTATAAGCGTGGCAAAAAAACTCTTATAAAACGCGGACGAAAGCAAAAGTTTCAAAAACGCGCGAAAACATTCGGAAATAGACGGCACGATCAGCGCGTTGCCCACGTAAAAATAAGCGATCGCCCAAACGGCAAGGAGCACCCCCACCGCCAAAACACACACGATTGCGTTTTTCACGAGCGATTTTTTCATAGCTTATTCCCAGTCCCAAAAAAATGTATCCAAAGCCGTACCCACGGCGTTTTCATTCACCGCTTTAAGCCCCGATAAAAACGCGGTGATATCGTCCTTTCCGTCCTTTGCGCTTTCAAACCGAATACCGCACCGACCAACGACTTCCGCGTATAAAAGGGGTGCTTTTAAGGAAGTGGTTTGCGACGAATCCGCCATATGCGCGTTCACCGCGGCAACGATTTGTTCCCCGCTCGCGGTTTGCGCCCAAGCGCAAGAATTTTCTATTTGTTTTAAAACCGTGCGCACGCGCTCGCTATCCGTTTCCATGAGCGATTTTTTCACCACCGCCACCGCTTGGGGATAGCCCTTTTCCCCGCCGTAAAGCGTTTGCAAATCCCCCACGAGCGTATATCCGTTCTTTTTCACTTGCACGCTCGCCGCAGGCTCGGCAACGAGATACGCGTTCAGCGTACCGTCCTCCGCGGTGATATCCGCGATCGCTTTGAGATTGACCGCGTCGGTTTTTATCTCGTCGGTGTTTTTCATTTCCGCGTATGCAACGCCGTGCTTTTTAAGCGTAGCTTTTAAAGTAAGCCCCGGCACGGCGTTGATTTGCAACACGCCCACCGTTTTGCCAACCAACGTGGATAAATTATCAGCTGTATACTGTGTTTCGCCCGTTTTGGAAATGAGATACAAATTCCCGTGCGTGAGCGTGGCTGCAAGCGCGTATTTTTCGCCGTTTCCCAAGAGTTTACTCGCCGTAGACACGGGCATAACGCAAATATCGGCGTTGTCGCCGTCGTTTTCATAGGAAACGACCGAAGCGATCGTATCCGCTTTGACTACTTTATAGCAAACGCCGTCGTCTTGATCGTCCGCGTGCATTGCCCCCGCCAGCGCGATTGCAGGCGCGCCGTCGGGCATATATACGGTGATATCCGTTTTTTCTTTTTTGCACGCTCCGCTAAACGCGAGCATACACGCGCAAAGACAAACACTTACAAATTTCTTGAACACTTCTTGACTATTCCTTTACTGCTTCCACGCGGTGGATAGGTAATCCGCGCTCCACCCATTTTTGTTCGTATTCGGTAATGATATTCCAATCGGGATTGCCTTTTTCGTGCAAATCATACGTCAAATTTTCCAGCTTAAACCCACACGCGCGGTATTCTTCGAGCGAAAAATCAAAGAAATCGCGATCGTCGGTTTTTTGTAAAATACGCCCGCCTTCTTTGAGCAATTTTTTATACGCTTGCAAAAAATTACGATGCGTAAGCCGTTGCGTAGCGTATCCGAGCTTGGGCAAGGGCGTGGAGAAATTGAGATATATACGATCCAGCGAATTTTCAGGAATATAACAAGGTAAACATTCGGCGCGGATATTGAGAAAGCGTATATTTTCAATACCCTGCTTTTTCACTTCTTCCATCGGCGTCAAAATAACGTTGCTCATCTTTTCAAGCGCCAAAAAATTGACGTTTGGCTCTTGGATAGCCAACGCGCAAACAAACCCGCCCTTACCGCAACCAATTTCCAAGGCAACGGGATTATCATTCCCAAACGCATTTTGAAAATCAATCAAGCTTCGGTAATGCTCCGCCGCTTCTTTCATATTGAGAATACCCGCCGTACCTTTCGCCACGAGCAAATCCCCGCACGCGTCCATTCTCGCGTCGAAATTCCGTTTTTTTCTCATTCGCATCGACATAACTTACTCCTTAACTTTTTTTGCAACGCAAAAAATTTCCTTTCCTACTTTCCCGTACTTCCAAACCCGCCTGCGCCCCGAACCGTGTCGCAAAGCTCGTCCGCCTGTAAGAACTCCGCTTTCAAAAAGGGCGCGATAACCAGCTGAGCAATGCGTTCGCCGGTTGCAATCGTTTGCGCCATAGTAGAATGGTTATGGAGCGCGACCATCACTTCTCCGCGATAATCAGCGTCTACCACGCCCACCTTGTTCGCAGGCGCAAGCCCGCGTTTGCAGGCAAGCCCGCTACGCGCATAGATAAGCCCCGCAAAGCCTTGGGGAATTTCCATAGCAAGCCCCGTGCGAATAAACTTCGTTTCGTTTGGCTGAATAACGACTTCGTCGTCGCACACCGCGTATAAATCCGCTCCCGCGGAAAACTCCGAACCGTACGTGGGAAGCACCGCGCGTTCGTCCAATTTTTTAACTTTTACTTTTTCCATAACCCACCTTTTTGTACTTTTTTACCATTATAGCATTTTTAATAAAAAAAAGCAAGCAACTAAAAGCAGACCGAGAAAGAAACCGTTGGATAAAACAGTTGTATTTTTGC
>JAZOPU010000010.1:0-22145 GCA_045655705.1 Candidatus Scatosoma sp. | reverse complement strand
GCGTAAGCAAGCCCGAAAATAGAAACGCTTGCGTCGCGGAGCAAAAACGAATACGTCAGCGTTTTGAGCGTGATTGCAATCGCCATAGAGATCGCCGCGTATTGCGGTTTGCCCTGCGCCGTCAAACACGCCGAAAGCGTTTGCGCGCACGAGAGCGTGAGCGCGCTTACGGCAAAAATTTTGACAAGATAAACGAGCGTTTGGGCTTCGTCTGCGCTTAAACTTCGGAACACGATTTTCACGGCAGGGCTTGCAAAAAAATACAATCCCGCCGCCGCGGGCAACGCCACGAGCACGGTAATACCCAGCGCAAAAAATATTTTTTTCCTAGTCCCCTTTTCTTCCGCTTTGGCTTTGGCAACGGCAGGAATACTCGCCGCCGCTATCCCGTAGCACACGGACACGGGCAGGTTGATAATCGTTACCGCCCCGCCCGAAAACAAGCCGTATAGCGTGATTGCGTTTTCCGCATACGCGCCCATAAGGCGCACGGCAAGCACGCTGTCAAGTAGCGACGAAAGCGGGATTAGAATAGAAGAAAAGGTTACGGGTATACTCAACCGCAAAACGGCTTTCATTCCAACCCTGCCCCCCGTCTTTTGCTTTTCGTCACGTCGTTTATCGCGACCGTATAACAGCCAAACAAGGCACAGCGCAAACGCTTCGGATATGGAAACGGCGAGCAGTAAAAACACCACCGCTTTTTCCACGCTGTCGCGGAATATATACGCAAAAACAAGCCCCAGCGCGACCTTGACGAGCTGTTCCATAACTTCTGAAAGTGCGGTGGGGAGCATATCGTTTTTGCCCTGAAAATACCCCCGAAACACGGAGATTGCCGACACCAAGAACACGGACGGCGCGAGCGCGTAGTAGCCAAAAGTCACGCTTTGAGCGCCCTGCGCTTTGGAAAGATAGGGCGCGGTGAGCACCATAACGACGCTACCCACAAAGCCTATCAAAAGAAAGAGCTTCATTGCGGTTTTGAACACGGGCGCGGGCGAACAATTTTTACCGATACGCTCGGCGACGAGCTTTGCAATCGACGAGGGTATACCCGTTGCGGAAACGGTAAGAAGCAGACAATAGACGGGGTAGACGAGTTGATATAAGCCTATCCCGTGCCCGCCGATAAGGTTGGTGAGCGGAATACGATACAGCGCGCCGATAACCTTAGCGATAAACCCACCGCCTGCAATAATCGCCGCACCCTTTAAAAATCCGCTTTTTGCTTTTTTGCTTTTCGTTGCCATGCTTTCAGTATGCTTAAAGATAAGCGGAAAATTTTTTAAAAAAGTCTGGAAAAAGTTTCCGCAAAGCATTGACAAGCGTTTTTTTGTGTGCTATACTGACTACGAAATTCAAAACTCAAACTTAAAGGATAGAAGTAAGGAGGGTTAGAATATGTCAAAGCAAAGCACGGAACAAACGACACCACCACGACAGGCGAATACGGGTAGAATTCCCGACGTTGAATGGTTATTCGGCTACGGGGAAACGAAAAACGCCAAAAAAAGCGGGTTCTTGCAAAAGCTTTTGCGCAGGGATTGGGGAAAGCTTTTGTACTCCACACTTATTTACCTGTTACAGGCTTCGCCCGTGTGGATTTTACCGCTGATAACCAGCGACGTTATCGACTTAATCACAATCCGCCCCGACGGATATTTATTGCGTATTTGTATCGACGCGGCAATTTTATTCGTGCTCGTGGCGCAAAACGTGCCAACGACCACTTGGCGTTCGTCTATCGTGGATAAATGGATGCGTTGCACCACCGCGGAAATTAAAGGCGGCGTCATACGCAAACTGCAACGGCTATCCATTACTTATCACAAGGAAATCGAAGAAGGCAGAATTCAATCCAAGTTCCTGCGGGATATCGAAACCGTCGAAGCGTATTATAGATGCGTTTTACAATCGCTCATTCCAAGCCTTGTCGGTGCGGTAATCTCCACCGCAATCGCAATTTGGAAAAGCCCTATCGTCGCACTATTCTTCCTTGCAATCATTCCCGCGAAGGTGATTACCACGCGCGCGCTGAGAAAACATATCCGTAAAAATAATTCTGTCTACCGCGCCACCAACGAAGACCTTTCTTCTAAGCTTACCACCACCTTGCAAATGCTCACGCTCACCAAGGCACACGGACTTATTTCCACGGAAGAAATTGCCGTTACCGAAAAAATCGAAGCGGTCAAAGACGCGGGCATCAAGGTAGACAAAATCCACGCGCTGTTCGGCTCTATACAATGGGCGGCAAGTCAACTGCTTGCGGGGGTATGCTTGTTCTTTTGCGTATTCCTTGCCATCAAAGGCTACATATCCGCAGGCGAAGTCGTGCTTTTTCAATCGCTGTTTGCTTCGATTAGCAATTCTTTGCTCTCGCTAACCAACGTCTATCCCTCGCTTATGGCGGGCAGGGAAGCGGTGGATTCCCTTTCTGAAATCGTGTGCGCGGACGATATTGAACGCGACGACGGAAAAATGCCCATGCCGCGCATAGAAGGTGCGATTGATTTTGAAAACGTGTCCTATCATTATCCGGGCGAAGAAAAACAGGTCGTGCAATCGCTCACGCTACACGTAAAAAAGGGCGAGCGTATCGCCGTCGTAGGCTCGTCGGGATCGGGCAAGAGTACGCTTATGAACCTGCTTATCGGCTTACTTACGCCAACGGACGGTCGAATTCTTATCGACGGCGTGCCCATGACGGAAATGCCCATGCAAAAATATCGGCGGTTTATCTCCGTCGTACCGCAAAATAGTATTCTTTTCTCGGGTACGATCCGTGAAAATATCACCTACGGGCTTGGCTCGTATAACGAAGACGCGCTTTTAAACGCAATCAAGGATTCGGACGTGGAAGAATTTTTGCCGTCGCTTCCAAATGGTATCGACACACCCGTCGGCGAGCACGGCGATAAACTCTCGGGCGGACAAAAACAACGCGTTTCTATCGCCCGCGCGCTCATTCGCAACCCCCGTATTTTGATTATGGACGAAGCGACTTCCGCGTTAGACAACGTTGCGGAATATCACGTGCAAAAGGCAATCGAACGCTTGGTGCAAGAACGCACGACCTTTATCGTTGCGCACCGACTGTCTACCATTCGTAACGCCGACCGTATCGTGGTTATGGAAGAAGGTAAAATGGTCGAGCTTGGCACGTATGAACAGTTAATGGAGAAAAACGGAAAATTTGCGGAGCTGGAACGGCTTAGCCGTATCCGCGAAGCAGAAACGGTACAATAGAAAAACCGCACCCTGACGGGTGCGGTTTTTAATCGCGGTCGTAGCTTTCTATGCGTTCGAGCAGTTCTTCAAAGCGGTATAAATCTTCGGGCGAATAATAATCTATGTATATTCTGCCCTTTTTATCGTTGCCAATGAGCGACACCTTCGTTCGATACACCGCGCGCATACGCTCCACGAACGCTTTGAGCTGTTCGCTCTTTGCCCTGTCTTTCGCGGTTTTTTCTTCGCGCAACACTTCGGGGGGCGTGAGATACGCTTTCACCGCCCGTTCCATTTCCCGCACGGTATATTCACGCTTAATCGCCTCTTCTGCAAACGCGTACTGTTTTTCCTTGGGCACTTTCACGAGCGTGCGCGCGTGCCCTGCCGAAAGTTTTCCGCTTTCGATAAGCCCCGTAACTTCGGGTACGAGCGTGAGTAGGCGCAGGGTGTTGGCGATCGCGGGGCGGGATTTACCCACGAGCGCGGCGATATCGTCTTGCGTGAACGAGAACTCGGAAATTAGGCGTTTCATTAAATACCCTTCTTCCGTCGCCGTCAGTTTTTCCGCTTTTAATTTTTCAAGCAAAGAAAAACACTCGGCGTTTTGGTCGGAAAAGGTATACACGCGCACGGAAAGCTCTCTCGCTCCTGAAAATTTCGCCGCGAAAAAATCACGCTCACTTGCAAGCAGTTGCAATCTTCCGTCTTCTTTTTCATTCACGGAAAACTCGGGATAGCCGTTGAGAAGAAAATAGGTCGCACGCGTTTTTAAATCCTTTTTATCGAACGCGGAAATATCCGCGTTCGTATCAATGATCGACAAGGGCGCGCTGCGGAGCGTGTAGCTCATATTTAACAAGCGTTTTTTGGTCTTTTTCATAAAAGCTCCTTTTTAAAGTGAAGTATTTGAACTTCGTTCAAAAGTGAAGTATGCCTAACGGCAAGTGAAGTAACGACTTCGTCGCAGTGAAATTTGCCCCTTTGGGGCAAGTTATGGAATAATACAATAACTTTTTGCGAAGCAAAAAACTTCACTTGTGCGTAGCACAAACTTCACTACGCAGTAACTTCACTTTTCACGAAGTGAAAAATTTCACTTAAATAATTTCCTATGACTAACTATCTTATCAAACGAATTTTCTATATGCTTGGCGTGCTCATATTGCTCTCGTTCGTCATTTTTCTCGTGTATAATTTATTACCCGTGGACAAGGCGGCGGACATGGCAATGCAAGAGCTTGCGAGCAATAAAAACCTAAACTATGCCGAACGGTATTTATACTATCAACGGCGTTTTGGCTTGGACGGGGGTATTTTGCTCCGATATTTGCGTTGGGTGGGTTTTGCGCCCTACTACGACGGCAGTTATCAAGGACTGCTCCAAGGCAATTTCGGTACTTCTATCGTATACGGCAAACCTGTAGTGGAAGTGATCAAAGAGCCGCTTTTAAACACGCTAACGCTCAACCTGTTCGCCACCTTTTTCGCGCTTTTGATCACCATTCCGCTGGGCGTGTTTTGCGCCCGCCACCGTGGCAGTAAGAGAGATTTTGCGGTGCAGGTAGGCACGATCGTGGGGTATAGTCTGCCCGCGTTTATCATTGCCATTTTATTCATTTGGCTTTTTGCGGTCACGCTGGATATTTTCCCTGTGTCGGGTATGAGTACGGTGGGAAAAGAATACACGGGTTGGAGAAAAGCGATAGACGTTGCTTATCACTTTGCCCTGCCGTTGATTGTCATGACCTTTGGATCGCTTGGCGGAATGACGCGCTACGTCCGCGCGTCTATGACGGACGCGTTACACCTTGATTGTATCCGCACGGCGCGCGCCAAAGGCTTAAAGGAAAGCACGGTGGTGCGCGTGCACGCGTTTAGAAACGCACTTATCCCTATCGTGTCGCTACTTATCGGGTGGCTGGTAGGGGTGTTTTCCGGTTCGATTATGATTGAAAACGTGTTCGGCATCAACGGGATCGGCAAAGTGTATTTTGAAGCTTTGACTTCGAGCGACAACGAAATCGCGCTTGCAATGCAAATGTTTTATATCCTGCTCGCGCTCGTTGGCAACCTGCTCGTAGATATTGCCTACGGGCTGGTAGATCCGAGAGTGCGAATAGATAAATAGGAGTGGCTATGAACGTATTTAAAAAACTTTACCGTTGGGGCAAACGCGCGTTTTTGGGGGATAAAGGCGTGGATAGCGCAACCGCCAAAAGCCCGTCCCAGCTCATAAGACAAGCGTTCTTTCGCAAAAAAGGCGCGGTGATTGCGCTTATCACGATTATCGCACTGTTTTTATTCGTATTTATCGCGCCCGCGTTTGTCAAAATGAACGTAAACGATAGCGATCCGTTAAGTCAAAACCTTGCCCCCGGCTACGGACTTTCCCGCGTGCCGAATAGGCTAAAAAAGCAAATAGAAAGTATCGACGGGTTCGCGGGCTTCACCGTCGGGCTTTCCAAAACGGGCGAAGTGTTCGTGTGGGGGGATACGAAAGAAAAATTGAGCAAAACGGACGTGAAAGATATCCCAAACGAAGTGCAAACGGACGGCGCGGTGGCGGTGGGCGCAGGGAAAGACCATATCCTTGCCGTCACCAAAACGGGCAAGATAGTGGGTTGGGGGGATAAAAGCCAAGGTCAATACGGCTACGAGCAGGTGCTAAACGCCCTGCCAACGCCTGATTTTTTGCAAGCGGGGGTGCAAGCGGAAGAAGTTGCGCAAATCGCTTGCGGGTATCAAACGTCCGCACTCGTTATGAAAGACGGTAACGCCTACGTTTGGGGGAATGAAAACGCGGTGTATAACCTGCGTGCGTTCACGGGTGCGCAAAATATACAAAAAATCGAGTTCACCTCCACCGCGGCGGTGGGGCTTACCAAGGACGGAAAGATACTTGGCGCGGAGCGGTTTTATTCGGCGGTAGGCTCGCACGCGGGCGAGATTGAAAGCATAACCAACTATTTAGAAGATAAAATAGTCACGGATATCGCAACGACGAATAAATGTATTGCCGTGGTGTTGGAAAGCGGGGAATTGCTCGTATCAGGCGCGTCGGAGCACGGCGAAAAAACGTTGCCAAGGCTCTTGGACGGCGAAAAAATCACTTGCATAGACGGCGGTACGCGCCATTTCGTAGCCACCACGAATTTTGGCAACGCCTATGCGTGGGGATATAACGCGTATAAACAATGCGAAGTGACGAAAGCGGAAAACGCGACGAAAGCGTTCGCAGGCGCACAGCAAAGTTATATTGTGTCGGGGGAAAAACTCGTTCTCCGCGCGGGCTTAAAGGGGTATCTTATGGGCACGGACGGGCGGGGCAGGGACGTGTTCGCGCGGATTGTGCACGGCGGAAAAATGACGATGACGATCGGCGCGGTGGCGGTTATCATATCGTCTGCGATTGCCATCTTAGTGGGGGCAACGGCGGGATATTTCGGGGGCGCGGTAGACGCGGTTTTGATGCGCGTGACGGAAATTTTTTCGTCCATACCCTTTTTGCCGTTTGCAATGTTACTTTCGCAAATTATCAAAAACTATAATATATCGGAAACGGCAAGAATTTTCATCATCATGGTAATACTTGGCGTGCTGTCTTGGACGGGGCTTGCAAGAATGATACGCGGGCAAGTGCTTGCGGAGCGGGAAAAGGAGTTCGTCGCGTCGGCGCGCGCGCTGGGCGTGAAAGAAAGTAAAATCGCGTTTCGCCACGTTTTGCCGAATATCGTTTCGGTGATACTCGTGAGTATGACGCTGGATTTTGCGGGGTGCTTGCTCACGGAAAGTTCGCTTTCCTACTTGGGCTTTGGCGTACAGCAACCGCGCCCCACTTGGGGGAATATGCTCACGGGCGCAAACAGTTCTATCGTCATACAAAACTATTGGTGGCAATGGCTGTTTCCCGCGCTGTTTTTATCGGTAGCGAGTATTTGTATCAACGTCGTGGGCGACGCGCTCCGCGACGCGCTTGATCCAAAATAAGGAGAAAATTATGCTTCTTCAAATGCATAACTTGTGCGTAGATTTCAAAACGTCCACAGGTACGGTGCGTGCCGTGGACGGGGTTTGTCTTGAGCTTGAAAGCGGGAAAACGCTTTGCGTGGTGGGAGAAAGCGGTAGCGGAAAAAGCGTGACGGCAATGAGTATTTTGGGGCTTTTAGAAGAAAACGGGTTTGTGGAAAGCGGAGAGATACTCTTTGAAGAGAACGGCAAAAAAATAGATCTCACGGCATGTAAAGGGGAAGAAATGCGAAAAATCCGCGGTAATAAAATTTCCGTGGTGTTCCAAGAACCCATGACCGCGCTCAACCCCGTTTTAACGATCGCAAAGCAACTATCCGAGCCGTTTATCATTCATCAAGGTATGCGAAAAAAGCAGGCGATAAAGGCGGGGGAAGAAATTTTAAAAAAGGTACAAATCCCCAACGTAGAGCAGGTGCTCAAAAGCTATCCGCATCAGCTTTCTGGGGGTATGCGCCAACGGGTAATGATCGCGATTGCGCTTGCCTGTCAGCCGAAAATCCTAATCGCCGACGAGCCCACGACGGCACTCGACGTAACCATACAAGCGCAAATATTACAGCTTATGAAAGAGCTACAAAAAACGCAAAACGCGTCGATACTGTTTATCACGCACGATTTAGGGGTAGTGAGCGAAATGGCGGACGAAGTGGCGGTAATGTACTTGGGGAGAATTGTGGAGAAAGCCAAACGCGACGAGATTTTTTTTAATGAAAAGTATTCCCATCCCTACACGGAAGGACTTCTCGCGTCTATGCCCTCGCAAAAAACGCGGGGAAAGGAGCTAAAAACCATACGGGGCAACGTGCCTGCGCCAAACCGTCTGCCAAGCGGTTGTAAATTTTCGTCGCGGTGCGAATATTGCACGGAAAAATGCACGGAAAAAGAACCACCGCTCTACGATATGCCCACGGGGCAAAAAATAAGATGCTACTATCCCGAAAAGGAGGAACGGCAAAGTGCAAAACACCAAAGTCTTATTATCCGTCCGCGCGCTTAAAAAATATTTCCCGCTCAAAAAAAACCGCCCGTTTGAAAAAAAACGGTTTTTGCGGGCGAACGAAAATATCTCCTTCGACGTGTTAGAGGGGGAAACGTTTGCGCTCGTGGGGGAGAGCGGTTCGGGCAAATCCACGCTGGGGAAAACGCTCGTACGCTTATACGAGCCTACGGCAGGGGAGATATACTACTACGGCAAAGACCAGCCCGTGGATCTTGTGAACTGCCCGCCAAAAACACTGCGCGCGCTTCGTAAGGACTTGCAAATTATTTTCCAAGACCCCTATTCTTCGCTAAACCCCAGAATGACGGTAGGCAGGTTAATAGCGGAAGGGGTAGCAACGCACGGATATTATAAAGCAAATTCCCCAAAGATGCGTGAATACGTGCTGGATATTATGAAAAAGTGCGGACTTTCAGCGGAAATGCTCAATAGATACCCCCACCAATTTTCAGGCGGGCAACGGCAAAGAGTATGCATTGCCCGCGCCTTAGCGATAAAGCCCAAATTTATCGTTTGCGACGAGTGTGTTTCCGCGCTCGACGCGTCGGTGCAATCGCAAATACTCAACCTTTTGTCCCGCCTAAAAGAACAAGAAAAGCTCACCTATCTTTTTATCACGCACGATCTTGGGGTAGTAAGGCATATTGCGGATAGAGTGGCGGTGATGTACCTTGGTGAAATCGTGGAGATGGGGGAGAGCGAGCGTATATTTAAAAACCCGTCGCACCCGTATACGATCGCGCTTTTGTCGGCAATGCCCGAGATAGATACGAAGCCGAAAGAGAAAATCATCTTGCGCGGTCAAATCCCGAGCGCAATCTCTCCGCCCACGGGCTGTAAGTTCCACACGCGCTGTTTTATGGCGCAGGAAATATGTAAAATAAAAGAGCCGAAACTGGAAAAAACGGCTTGCGGAACGCTCGCCCGTTGTCATTTCGCGGACAAAAAAGGCGAAAAAGCGTAAAAAAATATAAATATCTTTCCTTTCGTGTTGACAAACCCTGAAAAAATATATTATAATATGAAGAGTAGGGTAAAAATACCCCTACAAAAATTTTTTATATTTTGGAGGATATTCAAAGGTTATCATGGATCACCTACCCCTAACTATCTCGATTATAGTTTTGGTAATTCTTTCCGCTTTCTTTTCAGGAACGGAAACGGCATTTTCCTGCGCGAACAAGATCAAGCTCAAAAGCATGGTTGCGCTCGGAAAGAAAAACGCAAAAGCGGTCAGTAAGTTTGCAGACGAGGGCTACGACAAGCTCGTAACGGCAATACTCGTTGGCAATAATATCGTAAATATTGCGGCGTCCGCGCTTGGCACGATACTTTTTGGCAAGCTGATTGCCGATCAAAACGCGGCGGCGGCGGTATCAACGGCGGTACTCACGGTCGTCGTGCTGGTATTCGGCGAAATCACGCCCAAATATTTATCCAGCGTTTACCCTGAAAAATTCTGCTTTTTCTTTTATCCTTTGATGCAAGTATTTTGTTGGATATTGTATCCGTTTTGCAAAATCTTCGACGGGTATAAAGCCCTGCTTAAAAAGGTATTCAAATTAGAAAAAGACGAATCGGTCACGGACGCGGAACTGATGTCGCTCGTAGACGAAGCGGAAGAAGACGGTACGCTCAAAGAAGACGAATCGGAGCTTGTGCGCTCCGCGCTCGAATTTGACGATATGAAAGTCGAAGACATATTAGTGCCCCGCGTAGACGTGCAGGCGGTCGAAGAAACTTGGACGATGGACGAAGTGCGCGAAGTATTCCAAAAGACGGGGTATTCGCGTTTGCCCGTGTATAGAGAAACGATCGACAACGTGGTAGGACTTATCCACGAACGCGACTTTTTCCTTGGCTACGTAAGCGGGGAACAGGAAATCAAGCGTTTGGTGCAAGACATTGTGTTCACTTCGGAATACACGAGAATATCCACCCTGCTCAAACAATTACAAAAGCGTAAAATCCACATGGCGGCGGTATCCGACGAATACGGCGGGCTGGTTGGTATCGTTACGATGGAAGACATCTTAGAAGAGCTCGTGGGCGAAATTTGGGACGAGCACGACGAAGAAGAAGTGCTTTTTGGTAAAATTGCCGACGGCGAATATTGGGTAGACGGCAAATGCGAGCTTCCCGACTTTTTCGCTCTTTACGAAATGGAAGGAGCGGAAGACGAATGTGAATCCAACACCGTGGGCGGTTGGGTAACCGAACGCTACGGCGCAATCCCGCCCATAGGCGAAACGTTGCGTTTTAAAAAGTTGGAAATCAAAGTCGTCAAAGCGACGGAGCAAAAAGTACTTAAAGTGCGCACGAGCTGGAACGAAGATTTAGACGACGAAGACAAGGACTAACAATCCCACAAAAACGCGAAACAATTTCTATTGCTTTCCTTGAAAAAAGCAAGTATAATAGAAGAAAAAAACGAGGTAAAACTATGGCAACCATTTTAGTAACGGGCGGTTGCGGGTATATCGGCTCGCATACCGTACTTGAACTTTTAAACAAGAACTACGACGTAGTGGTCGTGGACAATTTCAGCAATTCCAGCTTTGAAAGCTTAAAGCGCGTGCAAGAGCTGACGGGCAAAACGGTAACCTTCTACGAAGCGGACATTCGCGACGAAAAGAAAATGGACGAAATTTTCTCGGCGCATAAAGTAGACGCAGTTATCCACTTTGCAGCGTTCAAAGCGGTGGGCGAGAGCTGTAAATTGCCCTTAAAATACTACGAAAACAACATCAGCGGCACGGTATCGCTGTTGCAGGTTATGAATAGACGCGGTGTGAAGAAAATTATCTTCTCGTCGTCGGCAACGGTATACGGCGATCCCGAAAAACTTCCCTTAGATGAAAACTGCCGTTTGTCTACCACCAATCCCTATGGTAGCACCAAGCTTATGATGGAAAACATTATGCAAGACGTGCAAAAAGCGGATAACGAGTGGAATATTATTCTTCTTCGCTATTTCAACCCCGTTGGCGCACACGAAAGCGGACGTATCGGCGAAGATCCCAAAGGCATTCCCAACAACCTTATGCCGTTCGTGGCGCAGGTTGCAAGCGGGAAATTGCAATGCATCAACGTGTTCGGCAACGACTACGACACTCCCGACGGCACGGGCGTACGCGATTATATCCACGTAGTGGACTTGGCGCTTGGACATATTGCGGCGATTGAAAACTGCAACCAATCGGGCGTACATATCTACAATTTAGGCACGGGGCACGGATATAGCGTGCTGGATATGATCCACGCGTTTGAAAAAGCTTGTGGCAAGAAACTGCCCTACAAGATTTGCGACCGCCGTCCCGGGGATATCGCGGCTTGCTACGCATGCCCTGATAAAGCGAAAAAGGATCTCAAATGGGAAGCCAAATTCGGCATTGAAGAAATGTGCGCTTCGCAATGGAAATGGCAAAGTGGCAACCCTATGGGGTATGAAAATTAAGTGATACAACCCGACAAAATTATCCGCACCAACCGCAAAACGCTCGCCGTATGTATCAGTCCCACGGGGACTGTAACCGTCCGCGCGCCTATAACTTGCGACACGGCGCGGATTTTTGCCTTTTTAGAAGAAAAGCAAGCGTGGATTTTGCGCCAAAAGCAAAAGCGCGAACACCTAAACGCGCTAATCCCCACGGAGAATTTAGACGGCTTTGCCTTTTTGCTCCTTGGCAAGCAAACGACCTTGCGCTTGCACGATGGCAAACATATCCACTTTGACGAAACGGAAAATATCTTGCTTTTGCCAAAAACCTCTTCGCGTAAGCGTTTGGAAAAATGGCTGAAAGAAAACGCGTTGCGGATATTTTCTTCGCTCACGCAAACGGTTGCAAGACGAATGGGCGTGGAATATAAAAGCGTACAGGTAACGAGCGCGAAAACGCGTTGGGGATCGTGTTCGGGGAATAACGCCTTGCACTATTCTTTTCGTTTGATATATGCGCCAAAAAGCGTAATTTCCTACGTAATCACGCACGAGCTTGCGCACGTAAAGCACAAAAACCACTCCAAGCGGTTTTGGCGGGAAGTGGAGAAATACGATCCCGACTACAAAACCAACCGCGCGTGGCTCAAATCGCACGCATATCTTATGGAAATATTTTAAAAACCCGTTTAAAAACAATGTTTTTTGCGGTATATTTATATAGAGGAAAAAAACAAGGATACACGTAATGTTAGAACTGAAAAACGTAAGCTACGTCGTCAAAGACGAACGGGGCGAAAAGACGATTTTAGACAATATCAATCTCACGCTCAACGAGCGTTTCGTAGCGTTCACAGGCCCGAACGGCGGTGGTAAATCCACGCTCGCGAAAGTGATTGCGGGGATATTACCCCCCACGAGCGGAGAGATTTTTTTAGACGGCGAAAATATCACGGGGCTGTCGATAACCGAACGCGCGAAACGGGGCGTATCCTACGCTTTCCAACAACCCGTGCGCTTTAAGGGCTTGACGGTGAGAGATCTTATCAATATCGCCGCGGGCAAACCGCTCAAAGTTGCGGACGTGTGCGCGTATTTATCGGAAGTGGGCATGTGTGCGCGCGACTACGTGGATAGAGAAGTGAACGCTTCGCTTTCAGGCGGGGAATTAAAGCGTATTGAGATAGCAACCATCTTAGCGCGGAGCACCAAGCTTTCCATTTTCGACGAGCCGGAAGCGGGTATCGATCTTTGGAGCTTTGGAAGCCTTATCAAGGTTTTTGAAAAAATGCACGAAAAAACGCAAGGGAATATTTTGATCATTTCCCACCAAGAACGGATACTCAACATTGCGGATAAAATCGTGGTGATTGCGGACGGCAAGATCAAAACGCAGGGCGAAAAGCAAGAAGTGTTGCCCTCGCTTCTTGGCACGGACGCTTGTCGTGTTTTGACGGCAAAAATGTAGCCTGACGAGAGTTGAGCCGCAACAAGCCTAAAAGTGGCTTTTTTGCTCTTTTCGTCGCAACCGTGCTTGAAGTATGTCGATACGTCGGCGCACGGTTGCGCCAAAAACACCTAAAAAATACGCTTTTTAGGTGCGTAGCAGTTTTAGAGAACGAAAAAATAGATTAGACGAGGAAATGGAGCGCAATCATACTGACGTATGATAAGCGAGATTGACAAAGTATAAGCCTTTTTTCGTCTATAAAACCTTGTCGGGTTCAATTCCCGTCAGGCTAAGGAGAAAATATGGACGCGATAGAAAAAGACTTACTTATGCAAATAGCCGATCTGCACGGCGTACCCGAAGGTGCGTATAATATCCGCGCCAACGGCACGACGTCGCAAAGAAACACGACGGCGAATATCGATATCGTCACCAAAACGGACGGCAAACAAGGCATAGATATTTATATCAAAGCGGGCACGAAAAACGAGAGTATGCATATCCCCGTGATTATCAGTAAAGCGGGCTTGCAGGAAGTGGTGTATAACGATTTCCATATCGGCGAAGACGCGGAGGTGGTGATCGTTGCAGGTTGCGGTATTCATAATTGCGGGGGCGTGGATATGACTTCCCGTCACGACGGCGTGCACACCTTCTACGTAGGCAAAAACGCCAAAGTCAAATACGTAGAAAAGCACTACGGCGCAGGGGACGGGAACGGCAAAAACGTTATGAACCCCGAGACGGTGGTATTCCTTGCGGAAAACGCGGAAATGGTTATGGAAACGACGCAAATTAAAGGCATTGATTCGACCAAGCGTATCACCAAAGCGCAAATGGAAAAAGGCGCGAGCTTTATTGTCAAAGAAAAGCTGTATACGCACGGCGAGCAGGTAGCCGACACCGATTTCGTAGTGGATATGAACGGCGAAAAGGCTCGCGCGGATATTATGTCCAGGTCGGTTGCAGCGGGCAAATCCCGTCAGCATTTCATTTCCACAATGAACGGCAACGCGCCCTGCTACGGGCATACGGAATGTGATGCGATTATCATGGACGAAGCGTGCGTAACCGCCGCGCCTTGCCTTTCGGCAAATCATATCGACGCGGAGCTTATCCACGAAGCGGCGATCGGAAAAATTGCAGGCGAACAGCTTATCAAGCTTATGACCTTGGGGCTGGACGAAAAACAAGCGGAAGAACAAATCATCAAAGGATTTTTACATTAAGGAGAGAGAAAAATGAGTGAACTTGCCTATAAGAGAACGAACGTATACGAAAAAGCGGACGAAGCGTTGCTTGCTAAAATGTTCGAGTACGCGGAAAAATACAAAAAATATTTAGACGAAGGCAAAACCGAACGCGAAGCGTGCGCGGTGGCAAAGCGTATGGCGATAGATAACGGCTATAAGCCGTATAAATTCGGTCAAAAGCTTTGCGCGGGGGATAAGGTATACTATGATAACCGCGGTAAGAATTTATATCTTATCAAGGTAGGCACGGAGGATATCGGCGAAAAGGGTATAAGAATACTCGCCTCGCACATTGATAGCCCGCGCATTGATTTCAAGCAAGTGCCTTTGTATGAAAAGAACAATATCGCGCTTGCGAAAACGCACTACTACGGCGGTATTAGAAAATACCAATGGACGGCAGTTCCGCTTGCCCTGCACGGCGCGGTTGCGCTCAAAGACGGCAAAGTCGTAGAGATTAAAGTGGGCGAAGACGAAAACGACCCCGTATTTTATATTAGCGACCTGTTGCCCCACTTGGCGGCAAAGCAAAACGCCAAAACGCTGGGCGAAGGTATCGGGGGGGAAGATTTGAATATTTGGCTTGGCAATATCCCCTACGTATGCGCGAGCGACGAAAAGGATAAGACGGTCAAAGAAAACCTGCTCCAAATTTTAAATACAAAATACGGCATTTGCGAAGAAGACTTTTTGAGCGCGGAAATCTCCGCCGTACCCGCATTCAAAGCCAAAGACGTGGGCTTTGACCGCGCGCTTGTCGGCGCATACGGACACGACGATAGAGTATGCTCCTATCCCGCGTTCACCGCGCTTTTCGACGAAGAAACGAGCAAAAACACGGTAATGGTGGTGCTTGCGGATAAAGAAGAAATCGGTAGCGAAGGCACGACGGGTATGCAATGCGCGATTTTCCTTGACCTTATCGACGCACTTGCAAGCTCGTTTGGGGTATCTTCGGCGCAGGTTAGAGCCAACTCCAAATGCTTGTCCGCGGACGTAAACGCGGCGTTCGATCCCAACTATCCGAGCGTGAGCGAAGTGAATAACAGCGCGTATATTTCCTGTGGCGCGGGAATCACGAAATTCACAGGCGCAAGGGGCAAGAGCGCGTCGAACGACGCGGACGCGGAATTTATCGGTTGGCTTAGACGGATATTCGACGAAAACGGCGTCATTTGGCAAACGGGCGAAATGGGCAAAGTGGACGAAGGCGGCGGCGGCACGGTTGCGAAATATATCGCAAGCAAGAATATCGACACGATTGACATCGGCGTACCGGTAATTTCCATGCACTCGCCCTACGAGCTTATTTCCAAAGCGGACTTATACGAAGTCTATCTTGCATTTAGAGCATTCATAAAATAACGAAAAAAAGCACCGACCCCGTCGGTGCTTTTTCGTGAAGTATAAATTATAATTTCATTATGTTCGCGTATAGGTCGTTAAACATTTGTATCACATCGTCGCTTTCACTCAAATTGCTCATATATTCGTCCACGTCCGAATATTGTATGGATAAAAACTCGTCAAAGAATTTTTTGCCTCGTCTTATATTGGTTGTTTCGGGTATGTAGATATTCCCTTTCATACGCTTATTTGTAAAAAAGAACAAAATAGGTACTAATTGCTGTTGTGTAGTAACGTTAAACTCTCTTGTTAAATAAGCGTAAGTTTTTATAAATTTTCTGTTTATATCCACGAATTTACCCGTGTCGTGGTCGTCGTTATATTTCATTTCCAAATAATAAACAACGCCCGTTTCTTTGTTTCTAAACAGCAAGTCGATATCGTGAGAGAATGCGTTCAAATGAGTATCGTTATCTTGAATGATACTATCCAACAATTTAGGAAATTCTGCGTTTATATTAAAATCATTTTCAACTTGGCATTTTGTAATATATTCGTCAATTTTCTTTTCGTTGCTATTTGAAATATGAAAAGTATTACCGCGTTTTTCTTTATACGTTGAGATGACTTCAAAATTTTCTTCATTCGCAATCAAAACAGCCATAAGTTCTTCTATAAAGTTGCCAAACTGAATATTCATAGATTGCAATAAACCGCCGAACACGCGATATTTTTTTGGTATAAAGTGTATTTTTATATCGTGCTTTTTTAATAAATGCTTAATTTTATTTGTAGAGCCACATTTATTGATCATGTTCATAACGGCTTGATTGATCATTTTTTCAACTTTTGTATCCATATAAACTCCTTAATTTGTCAACGTATCTCTATAATGTTCGCGAATACGGGCAATGGAAACGAACGTTCCGTTTCTTAACACGTACCAATAATCAAAACCGTTTAATCTTGCGGCTTTTGCGCCTTTTAATTTGGCAACGCAGGTGTGCATATCAAGAATTTCACCCTTACAAAGCAAATTACCATCTTTATTTAATGTGGCAACAGGTATCCCGTCTTTTAAATAAAAATACTCGCCCACGAAAAAGCTTCCGTGTTCTATCATTTCAGGCATACTCACTCGAACGGGTTTTTCGTCGTATTGTGCCCGAGCAATAGGCGAATCAACGAAATGAATATTTTCCAATCGTTTTTCGCCAAACGCGCAATATCTTTCATCACGTTCAATCATTATATATTTGCGCCCCAATTTTTTAGCCATAGCAGCCGTCGTCATAGTGCCACCGAAGGGATCTAAAACGACATCGCCCAAGTTGGAATTTAAGGCAATTATACGATAGAGTAGTGCTTCGGGTTTTTGCGTACTGTGCAATTTTTGTCCGTTCTCGTCTTTTAATCTTTCTTCACCAGAGCAAACAGGGAAACGCCAAACGGAGCCCATTTGTTTTCTAATGCCTTTTTCATAGTTAGCGATAGTTATATTGTCGCGGTTTAATTCCTTGGCTGTTTTATAGTGAAAGGTATAACGTGCTTTTTTAGATTTTGTTGCCCAAATTAAAGTTTCGTGGCTATTATTTAATCTTGTTCCCATAAAATTCGGGGTAGGGTTTGTCTTATGCCAAATAACGTCGTTGATAAACCAAAAGCCGATTTCTTGCATTATTCCACCTATGGTATAAATACATTGCATACCACCTATAACCCAAAAAGAGCCGTTGGGTTTGAGAACGCGATAACAAGCCGTTAGCCAATCTCTCGTGAATTTTTCATAACTTTCTAAAGAAGGGAAATTATCCCAATCGTCGTTGCAACCATTATAATCCGTCCCTTCCACGCGTTTCAAAACGCCTTCTACGCGCATCCAATAAGGCGGATCGGCGAAAATTAAGTCGATGCTATTTTCGGGCAACTTATTTAATTCTTCTATTGTGTCGCCTGTAATTATACAATTATACGTATTCAATTTGTTTCTCCCATGAAAGCATTGGATAATCACTTTTCCATATTATAATACCACGAATAAATAGAAAGGTCAACTATTTTCGTTTGCGTGAAGTACGTCCTTGTGCGAAGCACATACTTCACTACGTAGTAACTTCACTTTTCACACAGTGAAAAATTTCACTTTACCGAATCACAAACCCGTTTTCTTCGGCTAAAAAGTCCGAAGAGAAGAACGCGGTGAGTGCGTTGACAAGCTCTAAATAATCGTCTTTTGCGAAACATTCGCAAGCGGAGTGCATGGCAAGCTGTGCAAGCCCGATATCCGCGCCCGCCATACCCGATCGTTTTTGCACGGAAGCGCCGAGCGTCGATCCGCTACGCACGTCCGAACGGTTGAAAAAGCTTTGATAGCGTACGCCCGCCTTTTCAAATACCGTTTTCACGACGGCGGAAGCGACCGCGTCGGTAACGTACGCTCCGCCCGCGTGCGATTTGATCACCACGCCCCCGCCAAGCGCGGTTTTGTTGGTGATATCCGCTTTCTCGCTATGGTTGGGGTGCACGGCATGCGCGTTGTCTACGGAGAGTAAGAACGAAGATGCAAGTGCTTTATAATATTCGTTGTCGTCAAAACGGAGTGCATACGCAATACGGCGCAGGGTATTTTCAAGGAAATCCCCGCTCGCACCCGAGAGCGTAGTATTGCCGATCTCTTCCGCGGAGAATAACGCCGTTACGCAAATACCGTCGCTGTCCGCTTTGGAAAGTAAACCTTCTATGCTCGCATACGCGCTCGTGAGATTGTCAATGCGCGGGGAAGCGATAAACTCGTCGTGAAGTCCAAAGGTATAAGGCGCGCCGTCGTGCACGAGATATAAATCGTAGGAAACGACGTTTTCGCCTGCAATGGTAGAGAGCCAATCTTCCGCGGTATCAAGGGCAAGCAAGGGTTGCAAATCAATTTGCGGGTTGATAGAAAACCCGTCGTTTACCGAGCGGTTTTGGTGCACGGCAAGCGAAGGAATTTGCACGAGATACGGCGCAGTCGCCGTTTGCGAAAACACGCGCCCGTTCTCGTTTTTCACCACGCGCCCCGCGATACGAAGCGGGCGGTCGAAAAAGGAATACCAAATCCCGCCCCCGTACGTTTCGGTGTTTAACGTGAAGCAATTGCCTTTGCTAAGAGTAGGGTTTTCTTTGAGTTTAAGAGCCGGCGAGTCAAGGTGTGAGGCAGTGATTTTATAAGAAAAGTTGTCTAACCCCCCAACGGTGAACGCGATAATTGCGCCCGCGCGGGAGATAAAATACTTTCCGCCCTCGCAAAGCTGAAAATCCTGATTTTCAAAAAGCTGGGTGAAAGCGTTGTCTTTCAAAATCGAAGCAACGTTTTCACAAGCGTGATAAGAAGTTAAAGAAGATTTTAAAAAAGAAATAAGTTTATCCATAAAAATATTGTAGCACTTTTTCGCCCATTTGACAAGCTTTTGAAGAAAAAATATAATAAAATCCCCGAAATAGGTCGTTTTATGAAAAAATTGTGAAATTCTAAACAAGCGCGTAAAAGTTGCTTGACAAAAATATAAAAGGATATATAATATATAGTTGAAAAAATACATATAAAAAGAGAGAGAACAATGTCAAAGCAAACGGAAAAAGGAAAACAGAACCTAATCAAAGTTTTTCAAATGATCAAAAAGCGTGAAGATATCGTAATCACCGATAAGCCCACGCACTTTTCGGACACGGAAATACGGCTTATGTCCGAGCTGTTTATAGCCAAATACGAAAACCGCAAACTCATATCTTCCGAGCTTGCGCGGCTTTTGGGGGTAACGCGATCGGCGATCTCGCAAATGGTGCAAAAATTAGAAAAGGAAGAAATGATCGTACGCACGCCTTCGCCGACGGATAAAAAAATTGCGTATGTGGAGCTTACAAAAGGTGCGATCAAGACCTATCAAAAGGACGTGGACGTATGCGCGCAGTTCGTAGGGACGCTTGTGGAAGAATTCGGGGAAGAAAAGTTTGAAAAAATGTATGAACTTTTCGTGGAATTTACAGACCTTGCAAAGAAAAAAATCAATGGGTAAATATATGTTACAGTTAAAAAATATTAAAAAAGACTATGAAACGGCGGGCGCAAAAGTCCCTGCACTCAAAGGCGTATCACTCAACTTCCGCAAAAACGAATTCGTATCCATTTTAGGCGCAAGCGGTTGCGGAAAAACCACGCTTCTCAACGTGATAGGCGGTTTGGATCACTACACGTCGGGGGATCTTATTATTTGCGGAAAATCGACGAAAGACTATAACGACCACGACTGGGACGTGTATAGAAACCACCGTATCGGCTTCGTTTTCCAATCGTATAATTTAATCCCGCATCAAACGGTGCTTGGCAACGTCGAGCTTGCACTCACCATCGCAGGCGTTTCCAAAGCGGAGAGAAAACGCAGAGCCAAAGAAGCGCTGGAAAAGGTAGGCCTGGGCACGGAGCTGAATAAACGCCCCAACCAGCTTTCTGGCGGACAAATGCAACGTGTGGCGATTGCCCGCGCGCTTGTCAATAACCCCGAGATTTTGCTTGCCGACGAACCCACGGGCGCGTTGGATACGCAAACGAGTATTCAAATTATGGAACTCATTCGCGAGATTGCAGGCGAAAGACTGGTTATTATGGTTACGCATAACCCCGAGCTTGCCGAGCAGTATTCTTCGCGTATCGTGCGCCTTTCCGACGGCCTGGTCGTTTCGGATACCAACCCTTGCGAAGAGATAATCGAGGAAGAAACGGAAGCAATATCCAAGCCGAAAAGCAAAAAAGAACGCTCGTCCATGTCTTTTGGCACGTCCTTGGGGCTTTCCGCGAGAAACCTACTCACGAAGAAGGGCAGAACGGCAATCACGTCGATAGCGGGGAGTATTGGTATTATCAGCGTATGCTTGGTGCTTGCGCTTTCCAACGGCTTTAATAACTACATTTTAAAAACGCAAGAAGATATGCTTTCGTCTTCGCCTGTTACGGTAAGCAAAACGGCGATGAATATGGAAGCGTTAATGAGCGGTATGGAACGTAGCAGTGAAATGCCTGATCTTTCTGAATTGGATAATAAAATATATGTAAATTCTTTCTTAACGAATATTGCGCAGGGTATGACCGTGGAGAACAATATTTCCGAGCACTATCTTAAATATCTTTCGGAAATGAGTGAAGATTGTTACGAGGCAATCGTATACGACTACGGTACGGTGCTTACGAATAACTTATTCGTGGATTCGCCTGACGGCAGTGATACCCGTGTATCGGTTAGTGCCGTCAAGGCGGGATATACGAGCAAACTCAAAGAGGAAGGCAATGAGTTTGCCGATTTGGCGCAATATATTAGCTTGCTTGGTGAAGTTGTCAATAAAATACCCGACACTTCCGACTTATCCGATGGAAATTACGGCGAATACGTTCTTTCACAATATGATGTGATCGCCAAGAGCGAAGCGAGCGAAACGGGATTTCCCAGCAACGCTAACGAAGCGGTGCTTGTTATTGGTGATAATAACGATATGACGGACTTGACTCTTGCGCAGCTCGGGTTGATGACGCAAGAGGAGTTTTTAACCGTCTTTGAAGCAAAGGCGGAAGGAGATAAGGAATATCAAACGGTAGATTTTGATAGGATACTTGATCGTGAATTTATACTCTATTATAACGATGCGGTCTATGCGCAAAATACCGCAATTACGTCCGCGAATCCTTATCCATATAATTATATTGGCTTTAAAGGCAAGAACGATAAGGAAAACAGCGTATCGGTAAAGGTCACGGGAATATTGCGTTTAAAGGATGGGCTTAACTATGGTTGTCTTTCCGATGGCTTGAATATTACCGAAAAACTTGTAAACGATTACGTACAAGTAAATAAAACGTCGAAAATAGCTGAATTTATCAAGACATATCCCAAAGTCGTCGCGACGCAAACGCTCTTGCCATATGTGGATTCCACTACGCGTGAATTGAACGCGGAGAACGCACTTGCGGCGCTTGGTGCAAGCGACGAGATTATTCACCTTTCTTTCTACACGCAAACGTTCGATACGAAACAACTTATGCTTGACTATCTAGATCAATGGAACGAAATGTGTCAAAACGGAGTCGTTTATAACGGCGTTACACTTTCCGAAGAATACGAAGTATCCTACACCGACACAGTCGGGTTGATGATGCGTATGGTGGAAATGATGCTCAACGCCATCACCTACGTGCTCGTAGCGTTCACGGCAATCTCGCTCGTCGTATCGTCGGTAATGATCGGTATTATCACCTACGTATCGGTGGTAGAAAGAACCAAAGAAATCGGCGTATTGCGATCCTTGGGCGCGAGAAAGCGGGATATTAAGAATTTGTTCAACGCAGAAACGTTTATAATCGGCTTA
>JAZOPU010000009.1:0-68317 GCA_045655705.1 Candidatus Scatosoma sp. | reverse complement strand
GTATGCGAAAGCCCCCTGATCGTCCATAAAAATGACCGTTTTTCGTGCGAAAAACGGTCATTTTGTTGCATTTTTAGCTTCTTTGCATAGTAGTTTGTCATACTTTGGGACATAAATTGGGACATAAAACCCTGAAATTTTGGGACACGTTTTTGGGACGCGTTTTCTTTTCTATCCCTTTCTTTTTTATTTGTTTTACCATATTATACCTAATAAGGTTTTTATCAATTCCCGCTGAATATTGAAATGGCTTTCTTTACGTCTTCTTTCATTGCCTGCATTGCCGCGTATTCTACGTCGTGCAAATAGTTCGTTTTTCCACTTTCTATCACCGATTTTGCCGCCGTATACCCTGCCTTGGACATATACGAATAGTAGTTAATCTTGCGAATACCGTTTGCAATCGCTTTCTTGAATCCTTCTTCGCTTACACCGCTACCGCCGTGCATTACCAAAGGCAATTCCGTTGCCTTTGCGCAGTTTTTTACAACATCGAAATCGAGTTTGGGTTGTTGCGTATAAAATCCGTGCGCCGTACCGAACGCAATCGCCAAGGCGTCAATATCCGTTGCCTTGCAAAACGCTTCCGCTTCTTCGGGGCGAGTATAGAAATCCTCCGCTTTCGCGCCTACCATTTCTTCACCGCTACCAGCTTCACCCGTTACCAAACGACCGAGCTCCGCTTCTACGCTCACGTTCATCGAATGCGCCGCTTCTGTAATCATCTTCGTTAAACGCAAATTCTCTTCATAGGGCATTGCAGACGCGTCCATCATAACGGACGTAAAACCAAGCCTTAACGCCTTATATACCATATCCAAAGACGTGCCGTGGTCAAGGTGTACGCACACGGGCACTTTTGCACTCTTTGCCACTGCCACCATCGCTGGCCCTACCATAGAGATATCGTTATAAACGTTATGTACTTCCGCGTGCGCTATGATTACGGGGCGATTGAGTTCTTCCGCCGCGGAAACCACTGCTTGCAAGCTATCAAATCCCGTAGCGTTGAACATTCCCACCGCATTTTTTTCTTGCTCTGCTATTGCTAAAATTTCTTTCAAATTGACAAGCATACTTTCTTTCTCTCCATATTTTCACAAAGTTTTTTTAATTGTTTTTCTTCCTGCATACCGCTTACCGCGTCTGCCTTGGAAAGTGCCCCCGTTGCGCACACACTCCCAAGCGCAAGGATATTTTCGTCGCTTTCGCCCCTGCTGATACCGATTAAACACCCCGCGCAAAACGCGTCGCCCGCGCCCGTCGTGCCTTGGATAAAGCCCTTGGGTAAATCGTAGGAAGGCAATACGAAAAACCCGCATTCCGAAAGGCATACGCTGATATCGCTCATATGAATGATAACTCTTTCTTTTACCCCGTACGTTTTCAGTTTTCGAGCTATTTTCTCTAAATTTTCCACCGTAGGCGAAATGCCCGTCAGTCCGCTTGCTTCCGTTTCGTTGATAATCAAATTATCCACGTATTTTAAGCAGGGCAACACAAGCGAATATCTACCCGCGTTTTCACTTACCAAATCGATAGAGGTTTTTATCCCGCGCCTTTTGGCTTCCTGTAAAATGCGCAATCCGTCACCGTTATCGACTTTATCCAACAGCAAAAAATACCCAAGGTGCAACATTTGCGCAGGGAACGTATCCCACGCAAAATCGGCAAAGCCAAACTGTGCGCTTGCGCCTGCGTACGTAAAAAAGGTACGCTGACCGCCCGTTACACTCATAACCTCCGTGAAGCTGGTTCTTTCGTAAGTTTCTTTTAACCTTGAAACGTCCACGCCCTCACGGGCAAGCTCCGATTGCACGAATGCACCATCTTCGTCTTTTCCTATCCTACCAAGCGCATACACCTGCATTTTCGGCGCAACGCGTTTGATATCAATTGCTACGTTTGGAACGCAACCGCCCACCGCTTTTTGCACGCCTTTAATTTGCGTCAGCTCGCCTAAATTCGGATAGGCGGAAATCTCGTTGATTTTGTCAACGAGAATACTTCCTGCTACTGCAATTCCGCTTTTCATTTTAGTTACATTCCGCAACGAGCGGACCTGCGAGTTCTTTCAAGAAGAACAATCTCCCTGCAAGGGTAGGAATATACGACGACGTGATCCAAGGCGTTTTGCCATAGCGCAAGGTCATCCACAAAGACATACCCTGCCATTGCATACCCCTGCCCAGCGTACCGTCAGCACCGCCGATAGCGTAATCTGCCTGTAAGAACAAGCCAGGGCCAATCGTGTTTGCCCGACAAGGCACAAGCGTCGTTCTCGACTTAAAGCTCGTGAGCGCGTTTTGTTCTACCGTCAAAGGATGAATTTTCGCCGCAATTCTATACGGTGCTTTTTCCCATTCCGCCGCGCTTGCATAGTCCGCCGCAAACGTAGGTTCCCAAAATGCGATATGGCACATTCTGCCGATACCGTACACAAGTACGAGTTTCGCCCCTTCCGCTTTCAAGGCGGCAATCTTTTCGGGATAGGTAGGCAAGTTTGCTTTGGTTGCAAAGTTTCTTTGCGCTTTGGGAACAGTCAATTCGCCAAGGGGATTAAAGAGCGCTTGTTCCATAGCATATTGGAACGCACCCGAATTATCGGGAGCAAGCGTATTTCCCTCGCTGTCCGCCCATTCGTCCATATTGAACGTATATACGTGCTCACAGGAAACTTTCCATTCCTTTAAGAAATAGACTACCCATTTATACATACCCATAGGGCCTACGGGAAGAATAAACGCAATTTTTTCTTTGCGGTCTTTCGCAAGCTTTATCTGCATTGCAATTTCATGACCCATATACGTTTCAAATTCGCCAAGGCTATCGCATTGTACGGGCGTGAACCCTGCATTCCAATGCGCTTGTCTTTCCATGATCTTTTCGGGCGCGTCGATACACGCGTCGATTTTGTCAAAATCCCAACCTGCGGGATAGAAGTTTTCAAGTTCGCTTCCTTTTACCGTTGAATTAAAATTCATTTTTCTTTCTCCTTTTATGGTAATAATCTTTTTGTCGTGCCTTTCAAATATACTTGGCACTGTCTAAATCCCTCCGCGTATTCCGCGCCACATTGATAGCCACGATATCTCGAACAGGTTTTCACCATATCGGGAAAATCTATCCCATCGTGATCCCGCATCCATACCACTTGACTTTCGTGGCATTCAAGCATTTTGAGTTTCAAATCAATCTCTTCGGATATATCCACGTATTCCGTTGGATTGAAATTTACCCCTGCAAGCGTGTCCATATAATAAATGGGTACAAGTTTTGCAGGCTCTTTATACTTACTCTCATAATTGGGTAACGTTGCCGTAAAGCTCGCGTCGAACACAAGACGCGACACCGCCGTGTGATCGGGCATATAATCGTCGGGGTTATGCGTGATGATAAAATCGGGATTTGCATACTTGATAATATCCACGAGTTTATCTCTCGCTTCCTTATTATTATCGTATATTTCCAAATCGTCAAAGCCCGCACAAACCACTTCTATCCCTGCCATTGCTCCCGCTTTTTTTGCCTCGTTCGCACGGATTACGCGAAGCTTATCGGGCGGAATAACTACGTGGCCTAAATTACCGCTGGAAACGTGGCACACAATTACCGTATCCCCTCTTTTTACGCATTTTGCAAGCGTACCGCTACAAGCTATCTCAATATCGTCGGGGTGCGCCCCGATTGCTAATACTCTCATACCTGTCTCCTTACTTTTTTCTTTATTATATCATAAGCACAGTATTTATTCAATGGCGTACAATCCACAAAAAGAGTAAAATATTCCACAAATTTTTTTACTTAAAAATATTTGACATAACAAAAAGACGACTGTATAATAATGGTATGGAGAAGCAATATTACAAGCATAAAATTGAAAATCTTATCGTGGTAAACAAAATCGTTACCATTCACTATTTCGAATTTGACAAACGTTTCCAAGGTCCTGTGGAGGCGCACGATTTTTGGGAATTGGTCTATGCCGACAAAGGTAGCGTTATATGCAGTGCGGACGGCGCGCAAACGGAACTAAAAGAAGGCGAAATGCTCTTTCACAAGCCCAACGAGATACACTCTTTGCAAGCCAACGGCGTTATTGCGCCCAACGTGTTTATTATTTCGTTTGAATGTAAAAGCGAAGCCATGCGCTTATTTGAAAACCGTAAGCTGATAGTGGATAAAAATTTGTTACGCTTTATTTACTCTATTATCGAGGAAAGCAAACGAACGTTCGACTTGCCCTATTCCGACCCTGCGCTAAAAAAAATGCAGCTGTTGAAAAAGCCCACGCTTGGCGGGCAACAGCTGATAAAAAACTATTTAGAGCTTTTACTCATCGAGCTTATGCGCGGCGAGACAGAAAAGGAAAACGCCGAGGTTTTGTTTTTACCGCGCGAAGAGCTAAGCGAACGAATTTCTAAGCAAGTAATTGCGTTTTTGAAAGAAAACATGCACCGTTCTTTGGATATCGCGGAAATTTGCCGTGCGTTAAATTATAATAAATCGTATCTTTTCAGGCAATTTAAGCAATCGACAAACTGTTCGATTATGGCATATTTTACCAAACTGAAAATTGAACGCGCGAAACGTTTGTTACGGGAAACCGATTTATCCGTTACGGAAATTGCCGACCAACTTGCATTCGACACGCCAAACTATTTTTCCAAGACGTTTAAAAAAATCACTGGCTTTACCCCGTTACAATACAAAAAAATGCACAAGCGCTGACTATACGCATTATTGCGCTTCTATAATTTTGAATTTTTAAAAAAGAGTAGCAAGACGTTTAATTTTGATACGGTTAAAATTAAATAATTTTACAAGATAATTTAGTCAAAATTCTTGCAATCTCTTTATTTATAAGACTTTAGCAACTTCGCTGACGGCTTCGCATCCCGATAAGGGCCAAAGGAGGAATTCGGACACTCGCTACGGTTATCCCATACTACTTCCTTAGCGGGCGTAGGTTATGCTTACAATAGAAACAAATCGGAAACGCTCTTACAAATAAAAATTTTGGGACATAATTGGGACATAACCTAAAAAACGAGCGTTTTTTATAGATTTTTATGCGTTTTTTGCCCGTTTTTATGCTCCTTGGTAGGGTTCGGAAAACCGTAGGTTTTCTTTGAGTGTATGCGAAAGCCCCCTGATCGTCCACCAGATACACGCATTTATGCAAGAAAAATAGCCGTCTCTCCATTCAAGGACGGCTATTTTGTTTGCTTTCGCGTTTATTTTTTTGGTCTTGCAAAACACCTCGCACCGCTTCACATTCGTCTGCACCCCATTCGCCAAAAGCTGCACCAAGTTGTTTTTCATACCATTTGATCGTTTTGGTTACGTCTTGCACGCCCCAAATTTCCCGCAATTCTTTTTCGGTGATGGGTGCAAAATCTTTGGGTATTTCGGGTAAATCTTCACCTGCGTAGATATATAATCCCAGTCCAAACATTGCAAGATTTTTCGTCAAGCAACGCATAATCGTTTTATTGATCTCCGTCATTTTCGGTTGCAATATCGTGTTATTCCGCATATCCATAACGGGTAGCCACATTTCATACGTCTTATCGCCCGCGGTAACCTGCGTTTGCACCATATAACCCATTTTATCGTTACCCGAACAAAACGTGCCGTCAAACTCGTTGACTTTATATTCCGCATCGGGATAGACTTTCTTAAACTCCGCCCACGCGTACGCCCAAGAAAGATAGGTCAAATTGCCTTTCTTTTCCGTTTTATCATTGACGTTGATTGCATAAACTTCTTCAAACTTTCCCATATACACAGTATGTGAAAGAATACGTTTTTTATACTTGTTTTAAAAGCCCGTCCAACCCGCGTTTGATATCTTCATATGCAAGCGAAAAATCGCGCGTGAACCAAGGATCGGCAACGTTTCCGCTCTCCCCTGCAAAGGAAAGCAGTTTTTTGCATTTATCCGCATGCTTTTCACCCAAAATCCTGCGGGCATAATACACGTTATCATCATCCATACAAAGGAACAAATCATACTTTTCCCCGTCCGAAGCATTCAACACTTGCGCGCGTTTTTCCTCGCAAGAAATACCCATTTTGTTAAGCAATGCTTTCACGGGCGGATACACGGGCGCGCCCTTGCCGTGAAACACGTTATCGTCGTGCGTTGCAGCGGAAGCGATTTCAAAATCCGCTTCGCGCCCTGCTTTTTTTACCATGTCTTTGAACAATAATTCCGCCATAGGAGAACGGCAAATATTCCCAAGGCATACGAACATAATACGCACTTTTTTCATAACAACAACGCCGCCGCCCCCAAAAGTCCTGCGCTATTCCCAAGCGTTGCTACGAGTATTTTCACGGCAGGGCCTTGCGTGCCCGCGAAAATCTCTTTATCCAAATACGCTTGCAAAGGCTTGATAAGGTTATCCCCTTCCGCGCAAACACCACCGCCCAGCATAATCGCTTGGGGACGGAACACGTTGGCAACGTTGGTGATTCCTACCCCCAACTTTTCTATATAGTTATCCACGACAGCTTTTGCCGACGCGTCACAATCTTTATAATCGAACGCCGTTTTGCCCGTTACCTTTTCGATATCGCCAATCTCCCACATTTTACTTGACTTATCCGCTTGCATTGCGCGCTTGGTATCGCGAATGAGTGCGGTTGCCGACGCATACGCTTCCAAACAACCTTTTCTACCGCACGTGCATTGTTCTCCGCCCGCAACGATAACGCTATGCCCAAGCTCCGCGCCTGCGCTACGATTACCTTCAAAGAGTTTTCCATCAATGACGATACCCCCGCCAACGCCCGTGCCAAGCGTGAGAAGCACGGTGTTTTGATACGCTTTTCCACAGCCGAATTTCGTTTCGCCAAGCGCCGCTACGTTTGCGTCGTTCGCGATCTTGACGGGCAAGCCCGTCAATTTTTTCGTTTCGTCCGCAATCATAAAATGCGACCAGTCCAAGTTATTGGAATACACGACTTCGCCTTTTTCGCTATCGATCATACCGGGCACGCCCATACCAATCCCTTCCACGTCCGCCGTGGTAAGCCCTGCTTTTACAAGCAAGCTTTTGCAAAGATTTGCTATATTCTCCGTAACCTTATTCTCGCCCTGTTCGCGCTCGGTAGGTACTTTATCCTGCAATAAAATTTCGCCTTTTTCCGTTACGATACCGCCCTTTATAAACGTACCGCCAAGGTCAATTCCGATATATTTTTTCATAACCACTCCTTTACACGGGCAATTTGCCGCGCTTTTTAATAAATTCTATAAATATTTTTGCCGTAACGCTTGCATCGGCAAACGCGCGGTGGTGGGTAAACTCAAACCCGTAATAATTCGCCACGGTTTTTAAATCGTATTTGGGGATTTTACCGCGCAAAAGCTCTTGCGCGAGCGTGAGCGTGTCAAACTGTTTTTGATCAAAATTATACCCGTTTTGTTCGCCGTAATACTGAATAAAACGGTAATCGAACACGACGTTATGTCCCACGAGATACGCCCCGTGCGCAAACTTGAAAAAGTCCGCAATCGCCTGTTCGATAGGCGGTGCGCCCACGAGCATTTCGTCGGTGATACCCGTAAGCTTGATAATCTCGCCCGAGAGCCGTTCGTCGCAAGAAATGAACGTGGAGAACTTTTCCACGATTTCCCCACCCACTATTTTCACTGCGCCGATTTCGATAATTTTATCCATTCTACCCATAGCGGGTTGATTATTCAGTCCCGTCGTTTCCAAGTCGAACACGACGAACGTGTGATTTTTGAGATCGTCGGGTTTTTCCGAAGAAGAAAACAAGCCCGTTTGCGTGTAGTCGATATATTCTTCGGGGAATACCGCGTGATAAAACTTAGGCACGGGTTTGCTTTTTCTTGCCACAGGCTCAAAGCCGTCGGGGGGCGCGCCTAAATTAAGCTTTTGCGCCTTGAAATAGAAATTCCCCTTATATTCTTCGTTCGAGCCGATTAGCACCACCTTATCTCCCGATTTTAACTGTTGCACCTTTTCAATCGTGGCTTTTTTAGGGAAATACGTCGTGCGGAGCGTACCAGAGCCGTCGGAAACCGCCAAAGCAAAACGCGTGCGTTCTTCGTCCGTGCCCGTTTTTTCGTTATGCTTTACGTATTGTTTTTCTTCGATATGCACGAGCGTACCGCAAACGGCAAACGTGCCCTGCTCGCTCGCGTGATCGGCGATATATACCGCAGTTTTAGGCACTTCGTCTGCACCGTCGATTTTAGAAAATTCACAAATAGGGAAACGGCGAATTTCGTTTACGATCACTTCTTCCTCTTGCGGCTCTTCTTCTAAAAGCGCTTGGTCTTGGCTGTTATCCTTTTCCACGATACGCACATTGCCGTAGAACGTACCGCAAAAACCGCTGGAAAGATACGCGCTCACTTCGTCTAAAATTTTACCCGAAGTGAACAGCCCCTGCTCGCCCGAAGCGATATCAATATAAAAATGCGCACCGCTGCCCAGCATTTCCACTTGGATATTTTCTTCCTGCATAAACGCCGCGGCGGCAGGAAAACGACCTTGCACGAATTCGTAGATTTTCCGTTTGATAATCTCCGCGTCGGGTACGCGCTTTTTGATATCCATTCTCGCGCTAAAACCTTGGGGCAAAAACTGCGTGGAAAGCGTTTGCGCTTTCGCTTCTTCCAAAGCGCTATACGCTTTATCCGTTACGATAGAAAACTCTGCGGTTTTCTCCCGTTTGGAAACGGTGATACCGCAAAGTATCGCGTTTTTCAGTCCGTCAATTTCGCGGAGTTTTTGTAAGTATTCTTCCAATCTACTCATCTAATAACAACCTGATTTCTTTTAAAAATTCTTCTTCCGCATTTTGCGCGGAAACTTTTTTATACGGCTCGCCTTTTTTGAAAATCAAGCAAGAACCGTTACCGCCTGCAATCCCGATATCCGCATCTTTCGCTTCACCCGGGCCGTTGACCACGCAACCCATAACCGCGATCTTGGCGTTTTTCTTATATCCTTTGACCAGCTGAGTTACTTTTTGCGCAAGATGCATACTTTCCCAACTGCAACGCCCGCAAGTGGGACAGGAAACCACTTCCACAAAATCTTCACCCAAACCGCAAGCGCGCAAAATACCTTTCGCCGCGCCAATCTCTTTGACGGGATCGTCCGTGAGCGACACGCGCAACGTATCGCCGATACCGTCAAGTAGCAAACTGCCGATCCCAACCGCGCTTTTCACAATTCCTTCTTCATACGTACCCGCTTCCGTCACGCCGATATGCAAAGGATAATCCGCTTTGCTTGCAAGCAAGCGATAGGCTTTCACCGTCAGGGGCACGGAAGAAGCTTTGACGGAAACGACGATATCGCTCACACCGAATTTTTCCAACACCGCCACGTTATACAGCGCGCTTTCAACGAGCGCGTGTTCGTTCCTGCCGTACTTTTCCAAAAAGTTTTTTTCAATACTGCCCGTATTCGAGCCAACGCGCACGGGGATTTTATGCTGTTTGACGCAATCGGCAACGAACTTAATTTCCTTTTCCCCGCCGATATTGCCAGGATTTATACGCACCTTGTCCGCACCGTTTTCAATCGCCATAGTGGCAAGCTTATGCGAAAAATGGATATCGGCAACGAGCGGGATTTTTATTTTTTCCTTGACCGCTTTGATCGCCAAAGCGTCCTGTTCGTCCGCCACCGCAACGCGCACGATCTCGCAACCTGCATTTTCCAGCGCCGTAATTTGCGCCAGCGTTTTTTCTACGTCCGCCGTTTTCGTAGTGGTCATGGACTGGATTTTTACGCGCTCGCCCCCGCCGACAAACACGTTTCCAACGCGAACGGTTTTCGTCTTTTTCATTTATTTTTCCCCGCTTTCATCATTTGTTTAAGCTCGGACATAAACGAGGATAAATCCTTGAACGAACGGTATACCGAAGCATAGCGAACGTAGGCAACTTCGTCCACCTTTTTCAGACGTTCCATTACCATTTCCCCAATCTCTTTGGTCGTGATTTCCCCTTCCAAACTATTATACACCTGCTTGGAAATATCCGCGACCATTTCGTCGATAACGGCAATGGGCACGGGGCGTTTTTCGCACGCTTTAATGATACCGTTACGTACCTTTTCCGCGTTAAACGATTGGCGCGTGCCGTTATTTTTCACCACGAGCACGGGGGAAACTTCGATCGTTTCATAGGTAGTAAATCTTCTACCGCAACCCACACATTCTCTGCGACGGCGTATGGTTTTGTCGTCGTCTGCGGAGCGGGAATCGATTACCTTGCTTTCCGTGCAATCACAATATAAACACTTCATGATTTTCTCCTTAACGCTTTTTGCCCTTGCGAAGACGAATTTGCATAACTTCCTTTTCAAACCCGCGCTCACTTGGCACGTAATATACCTTATCCTTGACGCTATCGGGCAAATACTGTTGCTCCACGTACCCGCCGTAGTTATGCGGATATTTATACGCTTTGGAATTTGCCTTGTCTTCTTTCGAGCCGTAGCTATTGTCCTTTAAGTAGGACGGAACGTTATCGTCGCGGGCATTTTTCACGTCGTCAATCGCCGCGTACATTGCATTCACGACGGAATTACTCTTTTCCGCTTCGCAAACGTATATAATCGCTTCGGAAAGCGGAATACGCGCTTCGGGATAGCCGATTTTTTCCAAGGCGTACATAGCCGACGTTGCAATTTGCAACGCACGCGGGTCTGCCATACCCACGTCTTCTGCGGAATGCACCACAAGCCGACGCGCCACGAGCATAGGATCGCACCCGCCTTCGATTAAGCGCATTGCATAGTACAGTGCCGCGTTCGCATCGCTTCCGCGGAGTGATTTACAAAACGCGGATAAAAAGTCATAATAGGAATCTTCGTTATAGGAAAGCGCCTTTCTTTGAATGGACTGTTCCGCATCCGTTAGGCGGATATGCACACAGCCGTTTTCGTCTGGCTCGGTCGTGAGCGCGGCAAGCTCCAACGCGTTATACGCCATTCTAAGATCTCCGCCCGAAGTGTTGGCAATATGCTCGATCGCGTCTTCGTCCGCTATCACGTTTTGCTTTCCTAAGCCCTTATGACGGCTCTTGATCGCGCTTTTGAGTGCTCCGATAATATCTTCCGTCGTTAAATGCTTGAACTCAAACACACGGCAACGGGAAACGATTGCAGGCGTCATTGCCGCATAGGGATTTTCCGTCGTTGAGCCGATAAAAATAATCGTGCCCTGTTCGATCGCGGGAAGCAACGAATCGCTTTGCGTTTTATTAAATCTATGGCACTCGTCCAAAAGCAAATAGGTGCGTTTATTAAAAAGCTTCAAATTCTCGCGCGCCGTTTCCACCGCTTTTTTAACGTCTGCAACGCCTGCGTTGACGGCGTTGAGCTTGATAAACTCGCCGTTCGTTCTAAGGGCAATGATATTGGCAAGCGTGGTTTTTCCACAGCCCGGTGGTCCCCAAAAAATACAACTGCCAAGACGATCGGTTGCGATCGCGCGGCGAAGCAACGAGCCTTCGGAAACGATATGCTTTTGCCCGATAAATTCGTCTAATGAATTGGCGCGCATACGCTCGGCAAGCGGTTTTGCTTTTTCTTCGTGATTGTTAAAATCAAATAAATCCATTCGCGTTATCCTTTGAGTTTCGCTTTGATTTCTTTTGCGTATTTTTGCCCGACTTCATACCCTTTTTCCGCGGCAAAACCAAGATTTTTCACAACGTATTGGCTCATATCGCCAAGCTCGGGCTCAATCCAAAAATCAATTTGGTCTTGATAGGTGTGCCTACGTATTCTCGTTCGGGCGTTGTCTGCGATATCGATCGCTTCAAGGAGTACCCCCAAAGTCGTGGGACATTTTTCTTTCGTAGAGCGTTGTCCTAAAACGTCCACTGCAACAACGACGTCCGCGCCCATATCCTTGACTTGCATAAACGGCACGCGTTCTAAAATCCCGCCGTCGATAAGGCGCATACCGTCTTTTTCCAACGGTCTAAACACGGACGGAATACTTGACGAGGCGATCACCGCGTCTAATAAACTGCCTTCGGAAAACTCAATCACGCGCTGGGTGATCATATCCACCGCCACACAGCGGAAAGGTATTTTTAAATCGGCAAAGGTGATATCGCCGATATACTTTTCCAAAAGCTTTCTAACCTTTTTCGTATCGAACAGTCCCCCGCGCTTACCCGTAGGCGCAACGAGATCCAAAAGACGGAGCTTTTTCACCGCTTCTTCCATTTTATCCACGGGAAATCCCGACGCATACGCCGCGCCGACGACCGCGCCCATAGAACAACCTACGATATAATCAGGGCGAACACCCTTTTCTTCCATAGCACGTAAAAATCCGATATGCGCCACGCCGCGGCTACCGCCCGAACCAAGCGCAAAACCAAGTTTTTTCTTCATAATTACCCCCTTTATGTAGGAGAAAGGTCAATTTTTATGATACGCGCCTAACATTTTACATTCCAGCGTTTCTTTTTGAATAGATGCGAGCATTTCCAAAACTTCCGCTTTGGAAATATCACAATCCGCTTCGATAAAGAACCGATAATCCCCCGGACGGTTTTTCACAGGACGGCTTTCAATTCTCGTCATATTGATGCCGTATTTACCGATAATTTGCAAAAGCTCCACAAGGCTTCCCGGTCTATGCGGACAAACGGCGGAGAAGAACACGCGGTCGCTCGTTTTAGGCAAAGTATCTTTCCCTTTCTTTACGAGCAGGAAATGCGTGAAATTATTCTTTTCGTCGGAAATACTTTCTTCACTCATCACAAACCCTTTACGGATATTTTCCGTGTGCGAACCTGCAATCGCCGCGCTTTTGCCCGTTTCGTCTTCCATAGCGCGCGTAAGCCCGAACGCCGTGGACTCCGCTTCGCGCAAGGACGCAAACGGCATTTCACGGGATAAAAATTTGGAGCATTGATCGAGCGCTTGACGGTGGGAATATACCCTGCCGATCTGCGAAAGGCTGATTCCTTCTTTATATACAAGTCTATGATCGACGCGCAAAACCGTTTCTTTCACGGCGTATAAACCCGTGCATTCCTGCAAGAGATCCAAGCACTGCGAAACACCGCCTTGCAAGCTGTTTTCAATGGGCAAAACCGCCGCGTCTACTCTTCCAAGCTCCACCGCCGAAAGCACTTCGGGGAAGTTTCTAAACGGAATACACTCGTCCCATTGTGCTTTGGATTTTTCGCCCGTTACTTCCGTTTTTAAAAATGTTTTCGCCGCTTGATGAGAATAGCTCCCTTCCGGACCTAAAAATGCAATTTTCATAACTTTTCTCCTTGTCTTATACCTGCTCCGCTAAATCGCACAAAAGTCTTTCCGTATCTTCCCAACCAAGGCAGGGATCGGTGATAGATTTCCCGAACACTTCGTCGTGTTTTTGCGCACCTTCCACCAAAAAGCTTTCAATCATAAAGCCTTTGACGAGTTTTTTAAAGTCCGCGTCAAACCGACGGTTTTGCATCACTTCTTCCGCAATACGGATTTGTTGACGGAACTGTTTGCCCGAGTTGGAGTGGTTGCAATCAATAATGACCGCGGGGTTTTGCAAGTTACTTCCGTTATACATTTGCGCAAGCTGCATAACCGTTTCATAGTGGAAATTAGGCACGTCGTTGCCAGCCCCGTCCACGCCGCCGCGCAAGATTGCGTGCGCGTAGGGATTGCCGTCAGAGCTTACTTGATAGTTACGGTATTTAAACACCTGCGGGCTTTGCGCCGCGTAGATGGAATTAACGAGTGCAAGGATATTTCCGCTCATAGGATTTTTCATACCCACGGGCGCGTCGATACCGCTCGCTACTTGACGGTGCAGCTGGTCTTCCACGCTCCGTGCGCCCACCGCGTGATAGGAAAGCAAATCTTCTACGTACGGCGTGTTTTCAGGATAGAGCATTTCGTCCGCGGAAGTTAAGCCCGATTCGTTCATTGCTGCAAGGTGCAGTTGACGAATACTGCGAATCCCGCGCACGATATCCGCCGTGCCTTCGGGATCGGGCTGTAAAAACATTCCTTTATATCCTACGCCTTTGGTGCGGGGTTTGTTCGTGTAAATTCTCGGCACGATAACCAGTTTATCTTTGAGTTTTTCGTTGAGTTTTCCAAGCCGTGAAATGTATTCAAGCGTGGGTGCAGGCTCGTGCGCCGAGCAAGGCCCTACCACTACGAGCATTTTATCGCTTTTTCCGCTGATCACGTCGCGCACCTGTTTATCCCGTTCAGCTTTTATTTTTTTAAGTGCTTCCGTCATTGGCGTTTCCGCAATAAATTCTTCCGGTTCGGGAATGAAATTTTGTTTTTCTAACATTTTTTATCCTCTCTTTCGTTCTTCGATATATTCCCGCACTTCTTTACTTACGTATTCTTCAATCGGCGTTTGAAACTTCAACGAGTTTCTCACCATCGACGAGCTTACGTGCAAAAGCTCCTGTGGGCAGGGCAAATAGATTGCGATAATATCCTTATCGAGTTTTTTCGTTGCGTAAAAATTTGCGTTTTCAAAGTCTAAATCCGTGCCGTTTCTAATCCCGCGCACGTAGAATTTGGTATTTTCCGCTTTGAGTAGTTCCGCGACCGTACCCGTAAAGCTTACGATACGCACGCGCGGATCGTTTTTCGTTATAAGTTCAAGCATTTGCTTGCGTTCTTCCACTAAAAATGCAGGTTGCTTTTTGGGATTGACCATAATCGCCACCACCACTTCGTCGAACATTTGCAAGCAATCGCGAATGATCGCTTCGTGCCCAAGCGTAGGTGGATCGAACGTACCCGCAAACACACATTTTCTCTTTTCGTTCATTTTCTACTCCTTGTCCCGACAAAAAAACGTGAAATACGCTTTCCCATATCGGCGTTCGTCGTATTTTTTAAGCCCTGCAACTTCGCCGTCGAACGGTCTATCCCGCTCGTAGACGGCAACGCCGCTTTCCGTCAAAAGCCCGCGTTCCGCGATTTTTTTCAGTGCCTGCGCTCCGTATTCTTGCTTATAGGGCGGATCGATAAACACGATATCGAACTGACCTTGCACAGCGTCTAAACATACGGAAAAATCGTAGTTATAAATGCGCACGTTTTCTTCTTTGAGCGTGGTTATATTCTTTTTTAAAATCGCGATACTTGCCTTGGACGCGTCGTTAAAAACCGCTTCTTTCGCACCGCGGGACAGGCTTTCCAAGCCCAAAGCCCCGCTGCCTGCAAACAGGTCGAGAACTCTCGCGCCGCGCACGGTAAAGGACAATATATTAAACAGTGCTTCTCTTGCGCGATCGGACGTGGGTCGCACGTCCTCGCCCGCAAATTCCGTAAGCACACGGCTTCTGTGTTTTCCGCCGATAATACGCATATGTTTTCTCCGTGTTATTTACGCTTACGCGGTTTTGTTCCAGGCAAACCGCCATAGTTAATTTTCTTTTCTTTGACAACCTGCGCCGCCGCCGCTTTATCGGCAAGCTCTTGCTGACGAATGGTTTTATTTCTTCTGCCATACGCCCCGACGATATACATCACGCCCGTAACCGCTATAGGAATGAGCGCGAACAGCAACGACCAATAATAATTCACGTAACCCGCTCCGCTTGCATTGACGTAGTATAAAGGCAAGATGGACCAACCCGAAAGCAGGAAACAAATAATCAAAAGAACGGCAAGTCCTTTGCTCATGGTTTGCGTATCAATCGCCGTTTGGTTTGCCCCGAATATAAGCCCTGCAAACACCGTATACAGGGAAATGAGTGCACCCACTGCAAACCCTTTCCAAGGTCTATATTCCTTGGCGTATTTATGCGAAGAAATTTTAATCTCCCCGCCACGCGTAAATTCGGAAGTACGCTTCATATTACCCGAAACCAGCATTTCATACGCGTTTCCGCCCTGTGCGTAGGTTACGAGCGCGTTATAGCCCGCCCCGCCCAAAATGCACACGATCGTCCAAGCCAGCTTTTTGCCGTCCCAAACGAGCGCTTCTTCGCCTTTCATTGTGAGCATCAAAAGAATCGTACCCGCGCAAAAATACATAAGAGCCGCGGGGATCGAGCCTTTGAACAGCTCCCAAATTTGTCTGCCGATTTTTTTCATCGTCTTTTTGAATTTCGTCATAATCACACCTTCTTTTTTTCTTTCGTCTTTTCTATACGCTTGTCCGTAACGATATATTGCACGCTTTTGTCCGTGCTTTCCACAGGCACGCTTTGCACGATTTGGAAATCGTAGCAATATGCCACGGTTATCGCTTTGGGGTGTTTTTGCAAAAATTTATCGTAGTACCCACCGCCATAGCCAAGCCTATTGCCCTGCCTGTCCACCGCCAAAAGCGGAAGCACGATCAGGTCAATATCGCCCGTATACGCTTTGCCCACAGGCTCGCGTATGCCCCATTTGGAAAGCGCGCAATCTTCGCAAAGCGCCACGGCGGACATTTCCTTGCCTTCCACCATTGGACAAAGCACTTCCACGCCCTTTTCCTGTAATTTTTCCACGAGCATATCCGTGCCCGCTTCCGACGAATAGGAAAGATAGCAAAAACAACGCAATTGTTCGCCTTTACCCATTCTCTCCGCGAAAAGCGTTTCCACAAGCGAAAGCGCGTTTTTCGTTAGCAGTTCTTCTTTCAAATCACGGTTTTCGTTTTCCGCGCGGCGGTTTTTCATATACGCGCGCAACTGCTTTTTGCGTTCCACGATATCCGTTTCTTCGTCTTTTACAAACCGTAAATTATTCATACAAATACTCTATCTCCGCGCGGCGCGTTGCCGAACACAACACTTCATAGGCTATCGTGCCCGTGATTTTCGCCGTTTTTTCCGCGTCGTCTAACACCGTTATCCAATCGCCTTTTTTTGCATAGCCTTTACGCACGCACGCGTCCATACATAAATTATTCGCATTCTTTTCAAAGCCGTGCGTGCCGTTCTTTCTTTTACGCAAAAATCCGTCCGCATACCCAAACCTGCAAACGTGTATACGCTCGCCCTTTTTTATATGCGCTGGGTGTTCTCCATACCCCGCGCCGCCGCCCGTATACCTGCCCGTTGCCGTGACTTGCGCGTAGACTTTCATTGCCTTTTTTAATGGCAAGTTTTTTTCACCGCTTGGCAAATACCCGTATAAGCCAATACCAATCCGCACCATATCGTAGCGGTATGTTTCCCCAAGCAACGCACCGCGGGTGGCGCTCAAATGACAACGGATATTTTCAAAAAAGCGTTTGGCAAGCGTACGCATTTTTTCAAACCGTTCGCGTTGCAATACCGCGCTTTCTTTGCTTTCGCCGTATAAATGCGAATACAGCCCTTCTACACAAACGCGGTTTTGCCCAACAAACAGCTTACACACACGCTCCAAGGTCTTTATATCCATACCGTAACGGTTCATACCCGTATTCACTTTCAAATGTACGCGCACGAGCGTTTGATAAAGCCGCGCCGTTTTCTCCACGAGCTTTGCGCAAGATAAATCCCCCACGCTGATAATAAACCCGTTTTTCGCGGCAAGATAAATTTCCTGCTCGCTCGTTGGGGGCGTTAGAATGATAATATCCTTTCCGCAAACGGCGGTGCGGATTTTGATCGCTTCGTCGAGAATGGACACGGCGAAACAATCGGCAATACGCTCCAACGCGCACGCAACTCTTTCCGCGCCGTGCCCGTAGGCGTCCGCTTTCACGACCGCACAAAGGGAAACGCCGCAAAGCGTTTTAAATACGCGCGCGTTGCTTTGAATATTCTTTAAATAAATCTCCGCTCTTACTTTTTGCACGATTTATCATACGCAACAGCGCGATAAAAAGTGCTTCTATTTGCTAAACAGTATTCTATGGCAGTTGTCGCAATCGACGCCCGCGGGAAGTTTGCTTTGCGCGGCAATGGGCGGTTCCATACTGCAATAAGGGCACCTGCCCGCGTACAGCTCGCCCACGACGGGGAACAATTTCTCCTTTCGTTTGGTTTGATAACGCTTTAAGAGCTCTTCGTCCACTTGCTTTTCCGCTTGCGCAAGCGCGGTTTCGATTTCTTTTTTCTCCGCTTCGCGCGAAGCTTTTACCGCTTTATACGCTTCTTGCGCTTCGCCGTATTGTTTTTGCGCGGAAATAACTTGCTTTTTGAGTTTTTGATATTCCGCGTCCGTCGCCTTGACGTTTTCCGTGAGCGCGTGGATATCCGCTTTGAGCTTTTTCAACTGGTCGTATACCGACTGCGCTTTCTTTTTATAGAAAGATACGTCCGCACCGCTTTCCACAAGCTCGTCGATATGCTCGAAATCGCCAAGCGAAGCTTCCGCTTGCTCGTACTTTTTCAAAAGCGACTGCGTTTCCGCTTTCAATGCCGTGGCTTTCGCTTCCAAGGAATCCAACTTTTCCGGCGCGGTCTTTAAAAACTTTTGCAGTTTTACGTACTTTTTGCGCTCTTCGCTTTCCGCAAGCTCGTTTTCGAGCTTGAAAAGCTTTCTGTCGATCTCTTGATAAGATAAAATTGCTTGTAACTGTGACATATATTACTCCTCCCGTCAAAGTAGCGTTTCGTCCGCGCAAAACTCGCACGGCAAGGATATGCTCCGACGGATTTTTTGATAAAATTTTTCAAAGCCGTAACACTCGGACGCGTAATGCGTGAGCGCAACCACGGCAAGATTGCTCTCTTTGGCGAGCGTGATGATATGATGTTTAAAATCGGAAGAAACGATCACGTCCGCGCCCTGTTCTTTGGCAAAACGCACGCTCTCTTCGTCCGCACCGCCGCCGCAAAAGCTTGCAACGCGTGTAATCTTCCTATTCTCTTCCCCGTAAATAAGTACCTTTTTTGCTTGTAAATTCGCTTTTACTTTTTCCGCAAAGTCGCCAAGACAAGTTTGCTCCACCCCATAAGCTCTGCCGTAACCGCCCGTAGACAACGGGTGCATAAGCGTTTGCTCTCCCGTTTTTCCAAGCGCCTTTGCAAGACTTTCGTCGATACCGTCCTTCGCGCAATCAAGATTAAGGTGCATAGAAATTACACTAATTCCTTTTTTTAAGCACCTAACGAGCTTGCTATCTATCGGATCAAAATCGGAAACGCGTAAATGACTAATCTTTCCATAAATCGCAGGGTGATGCGTAATGATAAGATTTGCGCCCGTTTGCTCCGCTTTTTCAATCGCTTGCAAGGAAAAATCAAGGGAAAATACCACACGGTTTATTTCGTCGCCCGTATCCACCAAAATACCGCTGTTATCATACGCGTCGTATTTTGCGCAATATTCGTCGGAAAGCGTTTTGGGCGCAAGAAAATCGCACTCTTTATATATATCGGCAAGTTTCATTCAATCGCCTCCGTAAGTCTTGCTTTTCTTTGTATCAGCTCCGCTTGGCTATCCTTTCCAAGTGTGGGAACTTTTAAATATTTGTCAATATTCTTAATCAGCTTTTGCGTACGCTTGACAAACGCTTCGCCCTTTTCTTGCAAATTTTCCCTGCCAAACTCGTATTCCGCGTCGGTATACGGCGAAGTAAAATGTGTTTCGTCTGCCCTTCCGCCCACGAGCACGTCGTAGAACTTACCATCTTCAAAGGTGAAATCGCGCGCAATATACCCGCCGTTTTCTAAAATATATCTACGCAGTTTTTCCGTGTCGTGCATAGGCTGGAACACAAAGCGTTCGGGCATAAAACCGTATTGATTATCGGACAAAATGGACACGATCTCCGCACCGCCCATACCCGCAATAAGCACCTGCTCCGTGGTATTTGGCACGCCGTAGAACCCACCGCCCAAAACGCCTTTGGCTTTACGTTCGTCCACGAACGGCGCAAGCAAGGTTTGCGCTTTTTGCAAACTGCCCTTGCTGATATCGGAAAAAATCACCTGCTCGCAAAGCCCGTTTTTGAGCACGTATTCGCTACAATACCCGTGATCGCAACCCACGTCCGCAAACGACTTGCAAGGAACAAGCAATCCACAAAGCGTATCTATCCGTTTCCCGTAAGCCATTATTCGAGAAAATCTTTAAGCTTTTTACTACGCGAGGGGTGGCGAAGCTTACGAAGTGCTTTCGCTTCGATTTGACGGATACGCTCACGCGTTACGTTGAATTCTCTGCCCACCTCTTCGAGTGTTCTGGGTTTGCCGTCGTCGATACCGTAGCGAAGACGCAACACCTTTTCTTCACGCGGGGTAAGCGTGTCGAGCACGCCAAGGAGCTGTTCTTTGAGCATGGTAAACGCCACGGAATCACTGGGCGTCGTCGTTTTTTCGTCTTCGATAAAGTCGCCCAAGTGGCTGTCTTCTTCTTCGCCGATCGGCGTTTCCAAGGAAACGGGGTCTTGCGCGATCTTTTGTATTTCTACAACGCGTTCTTCGCTCACGCCCATTTTTTCCGCGATTTCCGCAGGCGTAGGCTCACGCCCAAATTCCTGCAAAAGCAGTCTTTGCACGCGAGTGAGCTTGTTGATCGTTTCCACCATGTGCACGGGAATACGAATGGTTCTCGCTTGATCGGCAATGGCACGCGTGATCGATTGACGAATCCACCAAGTCGCGTAGGTGGAGAATTTGAAGCCTTTTTGATAATCGAATTTCTCCACGGCTTTCATTAGCCCTAAATTGCCTTCCTGAATAAGATCAAGAAAAAGCATACCCCGCCCCACGTAGCGTTTGGCAATGGAAACCACCAATCGAAGGTTGGCTTCGGAAAGGCGTTTTTTCGCCGCTGCGTCGTCTTCTTGCATACGACGGGCAAGGTCTACTTCTTCGTCCGCGGTAAGAAGCGGTACTCTACCGATGTCTTTGAGATACATCTTTACGGGATCGTCCAAGCCGATATCGGAAAGCGCCTGTTCAAACAGTTCGCGATCTCTTTGGTCTTCGTCTACGATTTGGATACCCGCTTCGCTTAAAGACTTATACACGAAATCCATTTGGTTTGCGTCCGTGTCGTATTTTTCCATGATATCGCAAAGCGCGTTCGTGGAAATGCTGCCCTTTTTGGCGTAGTTTTCAATGATCCCCGCCACCAATTCGTTAAGTTTTTGTTCGGATATATTCACCCTTTTATCCTCCGTTTATATAAAACGTTTCCGTTTTTTTGCTTTTATTTTTTTAAACCGTTTCTTCGACGCACGCACTCGGCAAGCCGTTTCGCCGTTTCGCGTTTTTTCTCGTCGTCCGTTTCCGTTTCGTATTCTTTTCTGATTTTTGCAATCTCGCTTTCAATATTCGCCCTTTCAAGCGTTTTCACGCTATCTATGAAAAACCGCTCGGCAACGTCGCCTGAAAGCTTGTCCTCGTAGTTCAAATCGAGTATGGCGTTAAACTCCGCACTCTCTTCGCCCAAAATCTCAAACAGCTCGCTCGGACGTATACGCTCGCCCGCTTTTTCCCGCTCCGTGATATACTCGGCAACCGTTTTATGCGTCTCCGTTTCAAAACGAATACTTTCAAGCGAAAAATCTTTTGCGTACGGCTTGGAAAAAAGCTTTGCCGCCAAAATAAACCGTGTGGCTTTTGCCGTTTTATCCGCGCCCGCCGCCACTTCCGCGATTTGCAATTTTTCCACGTTTTTTTGTTCCCGCACAGGTTCTTTGCCTGCGCGCTGTAAGTCGCGCTCTAACGCGTGATAGCTTATGCCCGTCCTTTCGCGCAATTTTTTGAGCAATTCTTCCTTGACCGCTTCGCTCTCCGCTTCGGCAACGACCTTGATTGCTTCCGCCACGAACGCGCGTTTTTCTTCCGTTCTACCCAAGTCGTATTTGCGCTCTAACGCGTGGATTTTATAATCAATGAGCGGCATTGCCGCGTCCAGGCATTTTTGATATTCGCCCGCGCCCTTTTTCACCACGTCGTCGGGGTCAAGCCCGTCGGGCATGGGCACGACGCGTACGTTCAAATGCTCGTCTTTTAAAATTTCCAGTCCGCGAAGGTCGGCTTTTTGCCCTGCAAAATCGCCGTCGTAGCTGATCAAAATATTATCCGAATAGCGTTTGACAAGCCTTGCTTGGTCTTTGGTGAGCGACGTACCCATAGACGCTACCACGTTTTCAAACCCCGCTTGGTATAAGGAAATCGTGTCCATATACCCTTCGACGATAATCACTTCTTTCACCGTTTGCGTGCGTTTGTATTTTTTCAGCAGGTTGATATTATACAGCGTTTTGCTTTTATTGAAAAGCAGTGTTTCCTTGGTGTTCTTATACTTGGCAAAATCCGCCTTTTCCAGCAGTCTACCACCAAACGCCACCACTTCGTCGAACGCATTGATGATGGGAAAAATCAGTCTTCCCGCCTGCGTGTCGATAAGCTTGCCTGCTTTGCTCTCCCCGCAAACCCCGCTATCGATAAGGTCTTGTCTTGAAAAGCCTTTATCCTGCAAATAATCAGGGAGCGAGAAGAAATCCAGCGACGCGCCCAAACCGAACTTTTTCACCGTCGTGGGGGAAAGCTTACGGTTATGGATATATTGCAAATGCGCGTCGGCACGGGAATCCCCGCTATATAAATTACCCAGATAAAAGCGTGCGCTTTCCAGCATAATTTTAGCAAGCGTATCCCGTTTTTTCTTGGTTTCCAAGGCTTTTTCGCTATCGAAATTGCTTTCGGGTACTTCCATTTTCGCGCGTCCTGCCAAAATACGGATCGCGCCGATATAATCGGTGCTTTCAATCTCTTGCACGAATTTGATAACGTCACCCGACGCTCCGCAACCAAAGCAATGATAAAATTGCTCCGCTTGATTGACTGCAAACGACGGCGTGCGCTCGTGGTGGAAAGGACAGCAAGCCCAATGCGTATTGCCTTTTCTATCCAGTGCTACGTAGCTGGTAACCACGTCCACGAGATCGTTTTTTTGTTTAAGCTCGTCCAAAAACGCGCGGTCAAATCCTTTCTTTATCACGATTGTATCCCCCCAAGCGAAAAGGTGGAAGGAATGAACAAGCTTTCAAACACGCCGATTGCGTATCTATCCGTCATACCCGAAAGATAATCGCACACCACGCGTTCTTCGCCGTCCCTGTCCAAAAGCCGTAAATAGCTTTTCGGGAGTTTATCCACGTGCTTTGTAAAATACTCGAACATTTGCGTGAGCATACGCTCCGAACGCTCCTGTATGGACTTATTTGCAAGCTCGTATACTCTTTCAAACATAAACGCGCGAAGCTCGTTGATCGCTTTCATCATTTCGTCGGACATTTTCACGAAATTTTGCCCGTAAGAAGTTTTATAAATATCCGCAATGGCGGTGTTGATGCGCGTTTTCGTTTCTTTGCCCAGCGTTTCCACGCAAGATCTTGGCAAATCGTCCGCTTTTAAAATCCCCGCGCGAATGGCGTCTTCGATATCGTGATTGATATACGCAATTCTATCGGCAAGCGACACGGCAACCCCTTCGAGCGTGGCGGGTTTTCCCGTACTTTTGTGCTCTACGATACCGTCGCGAACTTCCCCCGTCAAGTTCAAGCCCCGACCGTTTTTTTCGATATGGTCGACGACGCGGAGCGACTGCTGGTTATGATAAAATCCGTTTTTCGCAAGCCCTGCAAGCACTCGTTCGCCTACGTGTCCAAAAGGCGTGTGCCCAAGGTCGTGCCCAAGCGCGATCGCTTCTGCCAAATCTTCGTTTAAAGCGAGCGTACGTGCAATCGAACGCGCGATTTGCGATACGTCGAGCGTGTGCGTAAGACGGGTGATATAATGATCCCCTTCGGGTGCAAAAAACACCTGCGTTTTATTCTTTAAGCGTTTAAAGGAGTTACTGTAAATAATCCGATCTCTATCGCGCTGAAAATCCGTGCGGAAATCGCAACGCTTTTCTTCGCGCGCTCTGCCAACGGTATTTGCGGACTTCTTCGCATACGGTGAAAAGAACATCTCTTCTTGCGCGCAAATACGCTCGCGCACGCACGAAAATTCACGGGTATCAAACATAATCGCACCTCCTTATATATTATTATTTCGACAAAACTTTCTCAAATCCTTTTTTTTTATGAAAATTTTTAAAAAAATCAAAAAAAAGAAACGGCTTTAACCGTTTCCAAACTATTTTATTCTTTTGCCTGTTTTTTTAAAACGCTTGTGCGCAAGACGCGAAGCTTATAGGAATTATACCGCAGGATAAACAGCGACGGTAAATTCATTAGCGCGCTCACGATTGCAACCGGCAACGCTACCCCTATCCAAAGTGGCGTGATAAAGAACAACAGCAAGAGCAAAAAGCTCGTGGACACGCTTGCGATATGCCCGATCTCACCGTAGCAAATTTCCAATAAAAATCTATCTAAATATTCCAAGCTTTTTGGATCAGCAATCTTGTTTTTACGGAAACCCGTGAACTGCCCAATCTCGGGAATCTTGTCCTTCCATTTGCGTATTTTGAGTTTTTCGTAAAATTTCTTTTCCCGCGGAGAAACGATAAAAAACTTTTTTTCCACATTCGCGCATTTTGCGGGCAACAATCTACACACCGTTGCCGTCAAAGCGTCGAGAAGCATTACGATCACCACCGCAAGCGCCGTAAAGCCAAGCGTAACGAAAAAACTCTCGCCCGCTACGAGTGCAACTATGCCTGCAATGGCTATCATTGCTATTAAAATTATCGTCAAATACAGTATCATTCGTTTGCTCCGTATACAAGCGGTATCTTATACACTTCTTCATATTTTTCTTTACAATATGCATACGCCGTATCGCACATTTTTTGCGCGCCGACCTTGTCGCCAAGCGATAAATCGGGATAGATAGGCGGAAGAATATGCACGGTGTGCCGTTGCACGGGATAACCGCTTTCGTCTAACCGCGTTTCGTCGTCTTGCATGGTGATAAAAATAGGCAACACGGGTACGTTTGCCCGATACGCCATTTTAAAACCGCCTACAAGAAACGGACGGGGCTTTCGGTAGTTGAACCACATTTCCTGTTCGGGATAGATAAGTATGCTTTCACCGCGCTTTAACAGCGTTTGCACAGCCGAAGAAAAATTGATCATCGTGCGACGGTTAGAAGAGAGCGGTAACGTGTCGCAATGACGGAATAAAAACCCGTATAACCCGGGGAAATTGGTATAATTTCCTTCGCGAATAACTTTATACAGATATTTCCTTGGCAAATGCTTGCGAATACAATGGAACACGATATAATTTTCCATCGGAGAAAAATGATTGCTCGTTATGATCGCGCCGTTTTTGAGCGCGTCAAGGTGTTCTTCGCCCGTTATACCGTCGATCACCATGATATCTTTTTTGATCAAATTGGAAAAGTACGCGTCTCCAATCGCGTTGGCTATCCTGCGTTTTATTTTACTGGATACTTTTTTGCAAAGGTAATCCACCTTGTCGGGCGTAAGTTCGGGCGCGGGGGGATCGTCCTCTACCGGGACGTGGAAATTACCCGCGCGCTCGTTTTCCTCAATCCGTCGTAAGACTTCGCGCCTTTGGGGAGAAATCTTCGATAAATCCATACCTGCCTACCTCGTTTTTTCGTTTTTGTACGTTTAACTTCGCGCTCGTGCCAACCGTTTTTAAATAATTACAAGGGCTATCCGCTTCCGCTTGCGCTAACGCAAGAAGCTTTTCCGAGCCCGTTTTATCCCGCTGGGCTTGTGCGGGTGTGAACGCCGCTTTTATCGCTACGATATTATCGTAAAACGCAGTCCGCTTTGCATATTCCCAAAAATACTCTTCGTATAAAACCCCGTCGTAGTGCCACGGTTTTAAAGTGAGATTATAATGCACGAGTTTGGGTTTTTTCTTGCCCAAGCCTGCAATCGGCATTGCATTCCACAAATTCTCGAAATAATACACTTTATCTTTGCAAATGAGATTTAAACAGTCTTGATCGGGTGCGACGATAAAATCGTAACTGCTCAAAACCGCTCTAAACGCCGTGTAGAAATCCATTTCACGAAACTTTTTCGCGTTCATCACGATCACGCCCGAATTGAAATATTTGCTTGCATCAATGCCAAGCGCGTTTTTCGTGTAGTCGCGGAAAGGCGCGATCCCCGCCACCGCTTGATCGGCAACCGCGCCGATATAATTATCCTTTATGTCAATATCGTACAGCTTGCCAATCTCGTCGAGTGCCACCGTGTCGCAATCAAGATAGATGATTTTGTCGTAGGCAGGGAAAAGATCGGGAATGAAAAGACGATAATAAATCGCGCTCGTATAATAATCACGGCAATGCATCAAGGTTTCAATCTCCGCCAGTTTTGCCGAAACGTCGGTAAACGCTACGGACAAACCCTCTTCTTGCATTTGTAAAATATCGTTCACGTGCGTACCAAGCGATCCCGTATAAAGCACGTGCACTTGATAATTGTACTCTCCCGTTTTCGTTTCTTTGAGCGATTGCAACGCAACCGCCAAAAAAGGCAAATACCGCTTATCCGCCGCAAAAAAGATAGGTACTGTTTTCTTGTTCTTCATATTTTCATTCCTTTTATAAGTGCATTTTATTCAGCGTGTTCACGCCTATGACAATTACTATTTTATACCAATTTTTTGAAAATGACAACCTATCTTTTGGAAAAAACGCTCTACTTCGCTAAAAAGCCACTCTACTCGTTGGTTTTTTCAACTCTACTCACGGTAGATCCGCAACTCTACTGTGCGTAGAGTTGCGTTTTTCTCTTTATTTATAAGGAGTTTCGAGCAAAATCGTTACAGGCCCGTCGTTATTTTGGGCAATTTGCATATCCGCCCCGAACACACCCGTTTTCACTGTAACGCCGTATTTTTCAAGCTCGGAAACAGCGTATTCATAAAGCGGTTTCGCTTTTTCAGGTCGCTCGGCGAGTGTAAAACTCGGTCGGTTTCCATGTGACGTATCGCCAAGAAGCGTAAATTGCGAAACAAGCAACACTTCCCCGCCTACGGCTTTTATGGATAAATTCATTTTCCCGTTCTCGTCTTCAAAAATGCGTAAGCCTGCGATTTTTTTCACGATATAGTCCGCTTCCTTTTCGCTATCCCCGCATTGTACCCCCAAAAACACCGTCAAGCCAAACGGAATTTCGGAAATCAATTTCCCCTCTACTGCCAAGCTCGTTTGTTTCACTCGTTGCACTACTGCTTTCATAATTCTACCCGTTACTGTTTTATACACAATATTATACAATGCATAGTATGTATTGTCAAGTAATTTTTTGTTGTTTTTTAAAAATAAAAGCAGGAAAAAATTCCTGCATTTATTTTCGTTTATACATTTACAAATTAAACGCGGCTCATATATTCGCCCGTTCTCGTGTCGATACGGATGGTTTCGCCTTCTTCTACGAACATAGGAACTTGAATGGTCGCACCCGTTTCCACTTTCGCGTTCTTCATAACGTTGGTTGCCGTGTTGCCCTTTACGCCCGGTTCTGCTTCGATTACTTTGAGCTCTACGAAGTTTTCAGGTTCAACGGAGAACGCTTTGCCATAGAGGAATTTCACCGTTACGGTATCGTTTTCCTTGATGTATTTGAGTGCTTCTTCCACTTGATCGTAGGAAAGCATTTCTTGGTTATATTCTTCGTCCATGAACACGTAGAATTCGCCGTCGTAGTAGGAATACGTCATTTTCTTCGTTTCTACTTGCGCCGTTTCGAGTTTGGTCGTGGGGTTGAACGTTTCGTTGGACAATACTTGTCCCGTTACCACGTTTTTAAGTGTCGTTCTAACGAACGCCGCGCCCTTACCCGGCTTTACGTGCTGGAAGTCGGTTACGGTGTATACGCCGCTCTTGTATTCAAATGTTGCTCCTTTACGGATATCGCCTGCCAAAATTTGTGCCATAGTGTTTTTTCTCCTTATACACTTATAATTTTTTATTTTATAATATCACGAGCTCTTTACTCGTTTTATTCATAAAGCTTTTTACCTTGCCATTTTCAAGGGTTACCGTATCTTCGATACGAATGCCGTATTCACCTTCCACGTACACGCCCGGCTCGTCGGAAAACACCATTCCGTCCGTTAAAATATCCTGCCGTTTGGGGCTTAAATAAGGGAATTCGTGCACGTTTAAGCCAATCCCGTGCCCAAGCGAGTGCGTGAACAGTTCGCCATAGCCCACGCTTTTGAGATAATCCCTTGCAATCGCGTCCGCTTGCACCGTCGTCATACCGCTAATCAATTTTTCTTTAACGAGATTATGCGCTTTTAAAACGTGCGCATACGCCAGCTTAAATTCTTCGTGTTTTTGATCGTCGCCAAAGAGAAAAGTCCGCGTGATATCCGAACAATACCCGTTGACCTTGCAACCAAAATCAATTAGTATCTCGTCGCCAAAGCAAAGCTTCGTATCGCCCGTTACGTGATGCGGAACAGCCGCATGCGCACCGAACGCCACGATCGTTTCAAAGGAAAAACTCTCAGCCCCGCGTTTGCGCATATTGTATTCAAGAAGTGCGGCAACCTGCGTTTCCGTCATGCCTTCTTTGATTTGCGGAAGCAATTCCTCAAACGCATCTTCGGCTATCTCGCAAGCTTTTGCTATGCACGAGAGCTCGTCCGCGTTTTTTACCCCCGCCACGGTATCCAACTTATCGTCGATATCTTGGAGCTTCACGCCCGCCTTTTCGAGCGTTAAATACTCCACGTGCGAAGTATTACGGAAAGAAACACCCACGCTTTCATAGGATTTCAAACGATCAAGGACTTGTTTTTGATCGCATAAAGTCGCCGTTACGTCCGTGCCTGCAAAGCGTTTTTTTGCCACTTCGATATACCGTTTATCCGTATATAACGTCGTGCCGTTTTTATCCACGACTACGAGGCCGTCTTCGGCAACGAAACCCGTAATATAACGAATTAAGTATTCACAGGAAACGTAGACCGCTTGGGTTTTTGCTACCTGTAATACTTTTTTTCCGTTCGTTTGCAACATTTTATTCCTTCCTATCTATTATTTTAGCAAATATTTCTTCTTTCGTCAAGTATCGAATATACTTTTTTACAAATTCTCGTATATTTTCTTCATTTCTACCGCATCTATATCCTGCGTGCCGTCCGATTCGCACACGATATACGGCTCTAATGCAAGTTTTTTAAGCGCAACAGCGAGCGGAGTAAATTCCGGCCCGTAAAGCTCGTCAGCAAAGGTTAGATGCTTGACTTCGCCCTTTGCCGAATACATAATCTTGGAAAAATGCACGTGGAAATTCTTCATTCGCTCATACCCTAATTCATTTATCATATATTCCAAACGGCATAAATAATCGTCGGTGGTTTTGAGCGAGCCTTGTTCTCTCGCGTTCACGTGTCCAAAGTCCACGCACGGGGTGAATACTTTATCAATTTTACAAAAGCGTACGATTTCTTCGATCGTGCCAATCTGCGCGGATTTACCCATCGTTTCGGGGCAAAACATCAAATCCTGCATATCGTTGAGATAGATATAATCCCGCAATACCCGCAAGCGTTTCTCCGCCAAGTCTACCGCTTCAAAACGGTTTAGTTTTCCTTGCGTAGCAGGGTGGAATACGATACGTTTTCCGCCCATCAAACGGCATTTTTCCGCACTTTCCAAAACGTAGTTATACGATTTTGCCGCCATTTCGTCGTCGGGGTTGGAAAAGTTGATAAAATAGGGCGCGTGCACGGAAAGCTCCACGCCTTGCATTGCAAACGCTTCGCCAATGGAAATCGCTTTATCTTCCGTCATACGCACACCGCGCCCGAAAGAATATTCAAAGCAATCTAAGCCTTGCGCTTTGACAAACGCCGCCGATTGTTCGCTATGCGTATTTCCCGCCTCGTAGAAGCCTTCACTGTTTCCGCTCGGTCCAAATTTAATCATTTCTCACCCTCGCTATATCTTTTTCAAGCTGCGCCTTTAACTGCTCCGCGCTTTCAAATTTTTGGATATCACGCAAATAACGCACGAATTCCACTTTCAAAGTCTTTCCGTATAAATCGCCAGAAAAACCGTCTAAATACGTTTCCGTGCAATCTTCGTTTTCGTTAAACGTCGGTCTATGCCCGTAGTTTGTAATCCCCTTATACGCTTCTTTTCCAACCGTAACCCGCGTTTCATACACGCCTTTTTTAATAGGATATTTATCCTTTGGATAAGCAATATTCGCCGTAGGAAAACCCAACGTTTTTCCAACACCCCTATCTTTATACACCTTACCTATCAAGAAATAATTTTCGCCAAGAAAAGCGTTCGCCTTTTCCACGTTCCCAAGCGTTAAAAAGCGTTTCACCGCCGTTGCGCTTACCTTTTCGCCGTCTAACTTGCAAAGCGTTTCAACGCATACCTGTCCCGCTGTTTTTAATATTTCCGCTGATCCGCAGGCGTCTTTTCCAAAGCGGAAATCGTCGCCACACACGAATATTTTAGGCGAAAACTTCTCTTTAAGCAGGTTCAAAAATGCGTTAGGCGAAAGTTCGCGTATTTCTGCAAAAGGCAATTCCAGCATAAAATCCGCGCCTTCGCGCGCAAAAATTTCCGCGCGCTCTTCCGCCGTGAACAGGGGTAAGCCCGCTTTTCCGCCAAGAATCGTCATCACGCCGATAGGAAGCGCATACGTCTTGGCTGTTTCCATAAGCTTTTTATGCCCGATATGCAAACCGTCAAAACCGCCGAGAAGCATTACGCACCCCGACGCACTATTTCGTTTTTGCGTGAAATCTACAACCTTTAACATAATTTCGTCTTTGCTTTTGCGCTACCTTTTACCACTTCGGCAATGCCGTAAAACTCTCCGCCTACGTACATTTTATAAAGTCCGTCCGCTTGCTCAACGGGTACGGTCAAACCGCGGAGTAGTTTTTCTTCGTCCTTTTCTACAAGGCACAAATTTTCATAAGGCAATACGCTTTCCGTTGGAATAAGATACTTTTCCAGCTCTTGCGCGCTTGGATCGCTTTCAAGCACGGAAAACGGAATACTGTTTTCTATCCCAAACACACCGCTTTTCGTACGGCGCAGACCGCTCATTACCGCGCTCGTGCCAAGTTTTTCTGCAATATCGCGGGCAAGCGAACGGATATACGTACCGCCACCACAGTTAATCTTGAACTCGAACGTATTCTCTTCTTTCGCTTTTCCCAAAAGCTCCACGCCGAAAATGCGTATTTTTTTTGGCGCAAGCTCAAACTCTACGCCCTGTCTTGCAAGGTCATAGCCCCTTTGACCGTTGACGTTTTTCGCGCTATATTTGGGCGGGACTTGCATAATTTCGCCCACGAACGCAGGCAATACGCTTGCAATTTCTTCCGCGCTCGGGATACGCCCTTGCGCTTTTAATTCGCCCGTACTATCCAGCGTGTCGGAAGTTACGCCAAAGGTAAATTTGGCGACATATTCCTTTTCCTTATCCAAAAAATAATCGAAAAGGCGTGTGGCTTTCCCCACCCCTACGGGCAAAACGCCGCTTGCGAGCGGATCGAGCGTGCCCATGTGCCCACAGGGCACACCCGAAAGCCATTTACATTTATTTACCACCGAGCCCGAAGTTATTCCCGACGGTTTATCAATATTGAAAAAACCAAAGCGGGAAATGCTTTCTTTTCGTTTCACTTTACCGAAGCTCTACGCCAAGCTTGAATTTAAGATTGCCAAGTATTTTCTTCACGAAATTATCCAGCGTTTCGGGCGTGAACGCTTTTTCTGCCGTCGCATCGGGCGTGAACGTGAGTGTGAACGCCATACTCTTTTTACCTTCGGGCACTTGTCCGCCACGGTACACGTCGAAAAGCGTTGCTTTCGTTACGTATTTACACGAATGCATAAGCACGTCTTCGATTTGTCCGCAGGTAAGCTCTTCGTCCACAATCAAGGCAAGGTCGCGTTTTACAGCGGGGAACTTGGGCAAGTTCACGTATTGCACGCGATCGTCCATTTTTTCTTTCAAAGCGTCAATATCAAGCTCGGCAAGATATACTTTTTTATCCAAGCCAAGGTCGTTTGCAATCGCAGGATCAAGCTCGCCAAACGAACCGACCACCGTTTTTTCAAAAATGACGTTCGCGGATATACCGGGGTGCAAATACGTCTTTTCCGCACGCTCATAGGTGAACTTGATATGGAAACCGTCGGCAATACGCTCAATTGCACCTTTCATATCAAAGAAATCGTTCTTTCCGCCCCAAATCCCCAAAACGAGATGTTTTCTTTCTTCGGGCTGTTCCCCCGATACCGTATCGCGGGGCAGATAGATATTTGCAATTTCAAATTCTCTGCCCTCGTCGTTACCGCGACGGATATTGCGCACGGCGTTAGAAAGCATACTCGGCGCAAGGAAGGTGCGCATAATCGAAAGCTCTTCGCTTATGGGATTGAGAATACGCACGGCGTTACGCTCTATCGCGTCTTCTTTGAGTTTCATAAGTGCAAAATCTTTCGGGGAATAGAACGAATAGTTATACGCTTCCAAAAAGCCTTGCACGCGGAGCATATTTTTAAGATGCATTTCGCGTTTTTGTTCGTCGTTTAATCCACCGCCCGTCACGCTCGCTTTTTCCAAGAACGTGGGCGTGATGTGCTCGTAGCCGTACATACGGATAATTTCTTCCGCAAGGTCGGGATAACCGTCCACGTCGTCGCGATAGCCGGGTATTTCCACAATCAAGCTATCCCCGTCAATTTGCGGTTTAAACGAAAGACTTTCCAATATGTTTTGTATTTCCGCGTTCGGTACGGTGATACCAAGGAGTGCATTGATTTTGGCAATGCTCGCCGTCATTTTGCGGGGCGTTAAATCGGTTGCACAAACGTCGCTTCGGATATTAGTAACCGTTCCGCATCCAAGCTCTTCAATAAGGTGCAACGCGCGCGCCATACCCCATTCGTTCGTATAGGCGTCTACGCCCTTTTCAAAACGCGAAGAAGAATCGGACGATTGACCGAGCGCACGGGAAGTCTTACGCACGTTATCGCGGGCAAATTTCGCCGCTTCAAAATAGACGTTTTTCGTCGTAGCTTTAATTTCACTATTCAACCCGCCCATAATACCTGCAAGCGCAACGGGTTTTTTACCGTCGCAAATCACGAGATTGTCGCTTGTGAGCGTAAATTCTTTTTCGTCGAGCGTGGTGATCTTTTCGCCGTTCTCCGCTCTGCGCACGATAATTTTTCTATCTCCCAGCTCGTCGGCGTCGAACGCGTGCATAGGTTGTCCCATTTCCAAAAGTACAAAATTCGTAATATCCACGATCGGGGAAATGGAACGAATACCCGAAAGTGCCAAACGTTTACGCATCCAAGCGGGCGTTTGTACGTTTTGAATGTTTTCTACGAAATGCCCCACGTACCGCGGGCAAAGCTCGCTTGCGCGAACTTCCACGCTAACGGGTTGTGCGTTCGATGTATGCGCGGTGTACGAATAGTCGGGGTTTTTCAGCGGTTTTTTCAGCACCGCCGCCACTTCACGCGCGATACCGAAAATGCATTGACAGTCAGGGCGGTTGGCGGTGATGGAAATATCGAAAATCCAATCGTCTAACCCCACGATCTTTTTGATATCTTCGCCCACGGGAGCGGATTTATCCAAATCCAAAAGCCCGTTGACTTCCGCACCTGCATAAAAATCGTCGTTAATTCCCAGCTCTTCGCCAGAGCAAAGCATACCAAACGATTCCACACCGCGAAGCTTGCCTTTTTTAATTTTTTTGATCCCGTCGGGGTTCTTTTCCAGCATAGCTGGATTGCTTTCTACAACGGTGGAATTATCCAGCGCGCAAGGCGTTTTCATACCCACGTATACGTTGGGTGCGCCCGTAACGATTTGTAAATCCCTACCGTATTCTTCTCCGCAATCAACCGTGCAAATTTGCATGTGATCGCTATCGGGGTGGGGCGTGAGTGCTTTGACTTCACCCACCACCACGCGGTTGATCTTCGCGCCAAGGTAGGAAAGTTCTTCCACTTCAAAACCGCAAGAGAATAATTTTTCCGCAAGCTCTTGCGCCGTTATGTCTATATCTACGTAATCTTTTAACCAACTGAAAGGTGCTTTCATCGTCTATCTCCTTACTCTTCAAACTGCTCAATAAAACGCACGTCGTTTTCAAAAAGCGTTTTAATATTGTTTACGCCGTATTTCAGCATAGCGATACGCTCGATACCCATACCGAACGCAAAGCCTGTGTATTCGTCGGGATCAACCCCGCAATTTTCCAGCACGCGACGGTTGACCATACCCGCGCCCAGCACTTCGATCCAACCCGTGCCCTTACACAATCTACAACCCTTACCACCGCATTCCGAACAACTCAAATCCACTTCTACGCTCGGTTCGGTGAACGGGAAATAGCTGGGGCGCAAACGCACTTTCGTGGACGTATCGAACATTTTTCTCGCAAACTCCGCCAGCATACCTTGCAAATCGCAAAGGGTGATCCCCTTATCCACCACAAGCCCTTCCATTTGATGGAACATGGGCGAGTGGGTTGCGTCGTCGTCGGAACGGAACACACGCCCCGGGGATAAAATTTTAATAGGCGGGTTTTCCTTTTCCATAACCCGAATTTGTCCTGCCGAGGTTTGCGTTCTAAGCAGTAAATTATCCGCAAGATAGAACGTATCCTGCATATCCCTTGCGGGGTGGTCCTTGGGGGTGTTGAGCGCGGTAAAGTTATAATAGTCCGTTTCAATTTCCGGACCTTCAAACACCTTAAAACCCATACCTGCAAAAATATCGATAAGTTCGTTTTTCACGAGCGTGATCGGGTGCAATGCACCTGCTTTATACGTTTTCCCGGGCATAGAAATATCCACGCGCTCGGAAGCGTATTTCTTTTGCATTTCCATTTCACGAACGACTTTCGCGCGCTCTTCAAATAATTCTTCCATTGCTTGCTTAAACTCGTTGACAATCTTACCAAACGCAGGACGATCTTCTTTGGCAAGGTCTTTCATACCGCTCATAATGCCTTTGAGCGACGTTTGAAAATGCACTTTCAGCTCGTATAACGCCCTACCCGTTTCCGCCTTTTCAATGGAAGATATTATCTCTTCACGAAGTTGATTGATTTTCTCTTTCATAAACTGCTCCTTGTTTGTTAATAAAGTAAAAGCCCTGCGCAACGTATCGTTGCGCAGGGCGAAGTTTCTCGCTGTACCACCTGCATTCGCACGGAAACCCCGTGCCTTATTTTCGCAATAACGCCGCGCGTGCGTTCTTTCCTACCCCTATAAAGGCTCAAAAAGACAGCTCCAAAGTGAAAGGGAATTTCTCCGTAGCCACGCGTTTTTCAGCCTACGAACGCGTTCTCTTTTGACTGCGTATTTTGAAAAATACCCGCTTTTTCATCGCTTTTTATTTATTATACCCGTTTTGAGAAAAATTGTCAAACGATTTTCTTATTTGTTTTTAAGCAAATCGCGTATTTCTTCTAAAAGACGGGTGTTTGCCGTGGCTTTTTCTTCGGCAGCCGCCGCTTCCGCCGCCGCAATCTCTGCCGCTTTTGCGTCCGCCTCCGCTTTCTTTGCTTTCGCTTCTTCTACTTGTTTTGCATAAATCTCTTGCGCTTTCACGTAGCTTACTTTTTGTTCTTTACGAATCGCTTGAATGGCTTTTTGTTCGTTCTTTACCGTTTCCAATCCCTGCTCTAATCTATCGTTCGCTTCTTTTACTCTATTCATAATACGCACGATACTAAACAGTACGAATGCGATCAGGAAGAAGTTGATAATCGCACTGATAAAAGAACCCCAATCAATATAAATGGAGTCGGCAAGCACGACCGCGCCCGCTTCGTCGTATGCGGGAGAGAGCATCGTGATTGCACCGCTCAAACCGTCTTTACCCAAAATCGCCGCGATAAGCCAATTGATTAAGGGCTTTAAGATGAAATTACTAAGTCCGTTGACGATTGCCGTAAACGCACCGCCAACGATAACGCCGACTGCCATATCCAGCACGTTTCCGCGTGTGATAAACTTTTTAAATTCTGCAAAGAATTTTGCAACTCTTCCTTCTTTCTTTTCCTTTGCCATAAGTTTGCCTTCCTTGTATTTTTTTATTATTATACAATATTCGACAAACTTTGTCAAGGGTTATACTTTAAAAAACGCGCCGAAGCGCGTTTTTCATTTATTCTCGATTGCCGATCCGTTTATAAGTCCGTTGACAAAATACAAATCCTGACACGTTTCTTGCATAAAATCCAAAAGCGTGTGCAAGCTTTGCTTTCGCTCCAATCCCCCAACCGCTTGGGCATACGCAAAGAGCAGTCCTTTTTCCGTTTGGTAGATATCGCGCAAACTGTCGTATTCGTTCAGCGTAATTTCGCGTTTTTCCAGTTTCATTCTTTATCCCCCTTTTTGCCCGAAAGCAACGTGCAAAGCGCTTGTTTTCTGTTTTGATGACGCTCGGACAGCTTTTCCATATCCTTGGCAAGCGCTGCGTCCATTAAAAGCCTTGAATAGATTTTCGTCTTTTTCTCCGCCAAATCTTCCAAAGCAATCAGTTCTTGGATAATCGGCTGTTCGCACTTGGTTTGACTTTGTTTGTCCATAAAAAATCCCCCTTATTTTACCAAAGTATGGGACAAACAAGGGGTTTTTATACTTATTTTTTATAATAATCACATTCCGTTTTCAAAAGGCAATTTTCACAATCGGGGCGTTGAGAATGGCAAACTTTACGCCCGTGCCAAATCAGCCAATGGTGCGCCTTCGACCAATCTTTTTTTGGAATGGCTTTATTCAAGCCCTTTTCTACCGCTTCGGGCGTGTTGCCCTTGGCAAGTCCTAAACGGTTACTCACTCGAAACACGTGCGTATCCACTGCAATCGCATCCCCGCCGAACGCCACCGAATACACGACGTTCGCCGTCTTTTTGCCAACGCCCGCAAGCGTTTGCAAGCTCTCCACCGTGTTTGGTACTTCGCCGTTAAATTTATCCAAAATATCGCGGGAAGCGGAGAGTATATGCTCGGCTTTCATTCGGTAGAACCCACAAGAAAAGATGTACCTTTCCAGCTCTTTTTGCGAAAGCGTGCACATTCTTTCAGGCGTATTATATTTTTCAAAAAGCTTTGCCGTAACCTTATTCACGCGCTCGTCGGTGCATTGCGCGGAAAGCACCACCGCCACGAGAAGTTCATAGGGCGTGGTATAGTGCAAGGCAGGTTTTGCGTCTTTATACAGCTGTGCGAGCTTTGCCAGCGCTTTTTCGCGGTCTATCTTTTTCATAGTTTCTATTATAACACCGCGTGTTTTATAAGTCAAACGAAAAACGGGCTTTCGCCCGTTTTTCACGCCGTCACCGATAAGGGGTGAGCGTCATTTTCCCGCTTTCAAAGTCCGTTTTATAAAAACCTTTAAAGGAAGAATATTTGCCTATTTTAAGAATCGCTTGTGCCCGCGCAAAATACCGCGCGTCGAAGCGAACGCAAAGTCCGCAACCGATCTTTGCTTCCTTGGGCGCGGGAACGGTGGTTGCCTGCACACCGTGCGCATGCAATTGCTCCGCATAGTCAAGGCTATGCGCGCGCGAACGGAATACTGCCAAAATCATCATATGTCATACACTCCTGATTTTCAGAATACTATATTTTATGATTAACTTTTCCCAAGAGGTGTTATTATGATCTACTTTGACAACGCCGCCACGGGCGGACAAAAGCCCGACAGCGTGCTCTCTGCCGTTTCTTCCGCTGTCAAGCTTTGCGCCAATCCCGGCAGAAGCGGTCACAAACTTTCTCTATCTTGTGCTAATCTCGTACAAAGCTGTCGCCGTGAATTATGCGCATTTTTCGACGGATATTCTCCCGAACGCGTGATTTTCACAAAAAACTGCACCGAAGCTTTGAATATCGCGCTGTTCGGAGCTTTAAAAGCGGGCGATCACGTGATTACAACGCCCATGGAACACAATTCCGTGCTTCGACCGTTGCAATATTTACAAAAATCGGGCGTTATCTCCTATGATATATGCACGCTTTCACAAGGGAACGTGTGTGCAAGTGATATCCAAAAACTACTCCGTCCAAACACCAAGCTCGTGGCTATGACGGGTGCGTCGAACGTAACGGGCGCACTCCCGCCGATCGCCGAAATTCGGCGTGTTTTACCCGATAGCGTTTTATTGCTCGTGGACGGTGCGCAAAGCGCAGGGCACGTCCCCCTGTCTATGCGGGATTTGGGCGTGGATATGCTCGCCTTGGCAGGGCATAAAGGTATGCTGGGCATACAAGGGAGCGGAGCGCTTCTTTTTTCCGATCGCGTGGAACTTTCACCGTTATTACACGGGGGAACGGGCTCTATGAGCGTATCGCTGGAAATGCCCGATTTCTATCCCGACGCTTTGGAAGCGGGTACGCTTGCCTTTCCCGCTATCCTTTCGCTTTTAGAAGGCGTGCGACACCTTTCCCTTTATTTTGAGCAAGTTCGCAAAAAAAACTACGCTTTGACGGAATATTTATTAAACGGATTAAAAAATTTACCCGTTTATCAGCCCTATTCCAACCCCAACGCGTGCGGGATCGTGGCGTTTGCGCACAAAAATATGCAATCGGAATATCTTGCAAGCGTGCTTTCTTCTACCTATGATATCGCGGTGCGCGGGGGCTTACATTGCGCTCCGCTTATGCACGACGCGCTCGGCACGCAAAGCGGTTTGGTTCGCGTTTCCTTTTCGCATTTTAATTCCACTGGCGAGATCGACGAGCTGTTATCCGCGCTCAAAGAATTGGAAAACACACAAGAAGAATATTAAATTTCTTTGAGCTTATCGACGATGGCGCGTAATTTTTTGCGTTGCGCGCTATCGAGCATAGACGAAAAGCTTTGATAGAAATTTTCTATTTCTTCGTTAGACAACGTGCCCGCGCGTTTGCTTTGCTCGGCTTGTAACAGTACGTTTTTTAACATTTCCGCGCTACTTTTGCCATGATAAGCGTTTGCAATTTGCGCTGTTAATTCTTCCGCTGTTTGCGCATTAGGCGTTTCCGAATTTTGCGTTTTGGAATATTTTTTAAAACTTCTCATAATGCCTCCGTTTTTATCATTCTATTCCCGCAATCAATTTTTCGTTCGCTTCTTGCATATAGTGTAGTATGGAAATTCTCATACTCGTGCTTTTATATTATCTTTCACAAAACCCCGACTTCCACGAAAAGCTCAAACCGCTGGCGTCGGGATTAAAAAACTCCGAACAAATGCTTTCTTTTTTGAAAGACCTTTCCAAGTTTTCGGAAGTGTTCGGGAATACGGAAAAGCCCCCAAAACAAGAACCGCCTCCACCGCCAAACCCGCAAGAAAATAAAAATCCGCAACCCCCTACCGCGGGAATTGCGGACGACTTTATTCAGAAAATTTTAGACGGGTATCTTAAAAAATAGAAAAACCGCCGTTTACGGGTATATCCGCGCCCGTAACGTAGGTGTTTTCTTCTAAAAACAGCACTGCGGACGCAACGTCTTGCAATGTGCCTACGCGCCCTACGGGAATTTCGCCAACAATCGCTTTCATATCTTCCTTGGAAAAATGCTCGTTCATTTTTGTGTCGATCACACCCGGCGACACGGCGTTGACGCGGATTCCCGAATAGCCCAGTTCTTTGGCAAGTGATTTGGTAAACCCGAGTATCGCCGCTTTACTTGCGGCGTATACGCTTTCACAGCTCGCACCCACTTCCCCCCAAACGGAAGAAATATTCACGATCAGTCCGTCGCCTTTTTCGAGCATTTTTTTCGCCGCTTCGCGCGAGCATAAAAACGTTCCACCCATATTCACGGCAAAAAGACGGTTATATTCTTCATAGGAAATATCTTGTATTTGTTTCACGAGTGCAACGCCTGCGTTGTTGATAAGAATATCCAAAGAGCCAATGCTTTCAAACGCTTGCAACACCTGCGTTTCGTTGCTAACGTCGGCTTTGATTACCTGGCAGCCTTTACTTTTTGCAAGCTCTGCGTCTTGTTCGTCTTTGGAATACGTCACGTAGACGGTATAACCTTTTTGTAAAAACGTTTCCGCAATTCCAAGCCCGATACCGCGCGTTCCGCCCGTTACTAAAACCGTTTTCATTGCATACCTACCCGATTATTTTTGTATTTTCACCGACCAACCCGACGATTTCCTTTGCGATATCTTCGGGTGTTTTTCCGTCTACGTCCACGATATAATCGGCAACGTGTTCATACACGGGCATACGTTCTTTCATAAGCCTTGCCAAGCGGTCGCGGATACTTTCGGTGGAAGTTTGCAAAAGCGGGCGCGTGCCGTCCACGTGCAAACGCTGTGCCAGCGTTTCCAAGGACGCGCGCAAAAATACAATCTTACCGTTTTTTTGCAATACTTCGTTGTTCTCTTTTTTTAGCACCAAGCCCCCGCCCGTGGAAATGACGAGCTGGTCTTTTTGCGCAAGCTCTTTCACTACTTCCGTTTCTATTTTCCGAAAATGCGCTTCGCCGTAATATTCAAATATATCGGAAATCTTGCCGTATTTATCCACGATCACGCCGTCGGTATCATACCAACGCCTGCCCGTAAGCTCGGCAATTTTAATCCCGATCGTCGTTTTGCCTGCGCCCATCATTCCGCAAAGTACGAGATTCATATTATTCTCCTTTCAAGCCCGTGATTGCCGCCAAATAACTACCCACGCCAAAACCGCAAACCACGCCTTTGCAAACGGAAGAAAGTACGCTGTGATCACGGAACGCTTCGCGCGCGTGGACGTTGGATATATGCACTTCGGCAACGGGAATATCAATCGAAGCAATCGCGTCGCGAATGGCATAGCTATAATGCGTGAACGCGCCCGCGTTAAGAATGATCGCATCACACGTCTTTTCCAAAAACGCTTGGTGCAATTTGTTGACAAGCTCGCCTTCGATATTGCTTTGATAAAAGCTTACTTCGTCGCCGTGTTTTTTGCAATACTCTGCAATTTTTGCGTTGATTTCGTCCAGCGTTTGCGTGCCGTATACGCTTTTTTCGCGCTTACCCGTCAAATTCAAATTCACGCCGTTAATAATAAGAAATTTCATAAGTTTCACTCTCCTTTGATGAGATATTCTTTATATAAAGTTTGTGCTTCGCTCTCGCTCGGCTCGCGATCTAAAAACAAGCAATCCGCATAGTACGCTTGATAAAAAAGCATGGAAGCGCCGTTACAAATTTTCAAGCCCTGCTCCTTTGCTATGCGTAAAAATTCAGGAAGCTCGGGTACGTAGATAAGATCCACCGCCACGCTTGCGCCCAAAAACGCCTTTTTGCTCACGGGGGATTTCCCTTCCGTGTCGTGCATACCCACGCCCGTGCAGTTGATTAAAATATCAAACCCGCCCGCTTCGGGATCGGTTGCCGCGTTCACGCCAAGCTGCTCGCAAAGCTCGTCAAGCTCCGCTTTATTTCTTCTATACGCCCAAACCTTTGCGCCCGCGTTTTTAAGTGCAACCACACAGCTCCTGCCTGCACCGCCTGCGCCAAGGACGAGCACTTTTTTGTCTTTCACCTCTATCCCAGCCGAAGAAAGCATTAGCATAAAGCCCATACCGTCGGTGTTGTAGCCCTTGCGCGTTGCCGAAACCACCGTGTTGACCGCACCGCATGCAAGCGCGTCGCCTACCGTTTCGTCTATATATTCCATTACGTCGCGCTTGTAGGGAATGGTTACGTTAAAGCCGTCGAAATCCCCTAAAAACTTGCGCATCACACCGTCAAACTCCGCACGAGAGATAGACAGGCTTTCGTATTCGCAGTCTACGCCCCAATGCGACAAAATAAAGGTGTGTATTTTTCCGCTCGTGGACTTGGAAACGTCTTTCCCCACAAGTCCCAAACGGCATATCTTTTCTTGCATTCTTTGCTCCTTTAAAGCCCGAGTTTTTGATAAAAATCAGGGAACGATATCGCGCAACATTCGGGATTTTTGATCTCCCCGCCCTTTTTCGAGGCAATCATACCCACCGCCGCCGTCATGGCAATACGGTGATCGAGATAACTATTCACGTTCCCGCCCGCAAGCGTTTTTTTACCGCGGATAATAAACCCGTCGGGCAGTTCTTCACATTCCCCGCCCAAGTTATTGATAAGCTCCGTCGTCGTTTTTATTCGATCGCTTTCTTTCACGCGCAATTCCTTCGCGCCCGTGATACGGCTTTCGCCGTCCGCAAACGCGCAAAGGAGCGCCACGAGCGGTAATTCGTCTACCATGGCAGGTACGCTCTCGCCCGTAAGCGCAATCGCACGCATATCCGATTTTTCCACCAAAATATCCGCAATCTCTTCTCCGCCCGAAGTGCGGGGATTGCAAAGCGTGTATTTCACGCCAAGTTTATCAAACGCCGTCAAAATGCCCGTGCGCGTGGGGTTGACCCCCACGTTTTTGCAAAGCGTTTTGCCTTTCAATGCGCCAAGCGCCATAAAATACGCCGCGCTGGAAATATCCGAAGGCACGTTCACGTCCACCGCGCGCAGGGTGCTTTTTTTCACGCGTACACAATTTTTATCGCTTGTGATATCCGCGCCCATAGCGCCAAGCATACGCTCCGTGTGATCGCGGGATTTGACAGGCTCTGAAACGCTCGTTTCGCCGTCGGCGGAAATGCCCGCTAAAAGCACCGCGCTCTTTACCTGTGCCGAAGCGACGGAAAGGGTTATATCCGTTCCTTGAAGCGACTTTGGGGACACGAACACGGGTGCGTGTCCGTCCGTGGTACGCACGTCCGCGCCCAAAAACGACAACGGCTCGGAAACGCGTTTCATAGGTCTACTTGATAAGGAGTTATCGCCGTACAATTCCGCCTCAATGCCTTTTCCTGCCACAAATCCCGCCAAAAGACGAATGGTCGTGCCTGAATTACCGCAATTGAGTTTTTGTCCGCTACGAAAACGGGGCGTGCCTTGCACGCGAATTGTTGTGCCGTCTATTTGGATATTTGCCCCAAGCGCGCGCATACAAGCACACGTGGACAAACAATCTTCGCCCATAAGCGCGTCCGTGATTACCGCTTCGCCTTCCGCACCGGCGTTTAGCATCACCGCGCGGTGGGTGATCGATTTATCCCCGGGGAGCGTAAATTCCCCTTCAAAACTTTCTCTTGATCGTATAAACATAGTTCTTCCTATTTCGCGCTCACCGCTTTTTCCACTGCCGTTTGGTATTCGTCAAAGGGCAAAGAAAGTAGCGTCCATTCGTTCTTGCTTTTTGCAACCGCCGTCGTTATCAGGCTATCGTCCGTGTTTTTCTTGTCCGATTTGGCTTTTTTCGCCGCTTTTGCCACGCAAGAAAAATCAGGCGAAGAAACAGGTTGCATAGCCAGCGCATTATCGATAATTTTTAAAAGCCGTTCGCCGTATTCCTTTTCGCAAACACCTTTATCTATCGCAATTTGCGTTTCTATGCGCATTCCGAAAAGCACGCTTTCGCCGTGGGAAAGTCCGTACGATAGCTCTATCGCGTGCCCCGTCGTATGCCCCACGTTCAAGCTTTTTCTTTCATTTTTTTCTTTCTCGTCGATTTCCACCACGTGCGCTTTATGGCGAATACAATCGGCGATCAAGCCTGTCAAGAATTTCAAATCGCAAAGTTTGTCTGTATTGTTTTCTAATTTATCGAAGATATCTCCCGAAAGAGCGGCGTATTTAACGATTTCGCCCACACCGCATTTAATCTCACGCTCGGGAAGCGTTTTTAAAAACAAAGGGTTTACGAGCACCGCTTGCGGTTGATAAAACGCACCGACGATATTCTTTACACCGCCGTGATCCACCGCCGTTTTACCCCCAACGCTACTATCCACTTGGGACAAAAGCGTGGTAGGGATTTGCACACAGGAAATACCGCGCATATACGTAGCGGCAGCCAAACCGCCAATATCCCCGATTACACCACCACCGACAGCAAAAAGACGAGAAGTTCTGTGCAATGTAGCGTTCGTCATTGCCGTGAGTATCTCGCCAAGCGATTGAAAGGTTTTGTTTTCTTCGCCCGCGGGCAACACGAAAATCGCCGTGTCTTTGAAATATTTTTTAAACAAGTCGGGATAGAGTGCATACACGTTGCTATCCGTGAGCACAAAGTTTTTTTGCCCCTGCAAAAGCGCGGGCAGTTTTTCTTCTAACACGTTTTCCCCAACGTATATTTTCCCCTGCATAGACGGGGTTTTGAGTATAATTTCTTCCATTTCAGTACAAATCGTTATATCTTTTTATTTGTTCTTGCAACGTATCTCCGCCAAGTCTATCGCACACGACGTCGGCAAGCACCTGCGCCACCACCGCTTCCGCGATAATCTCCAAAGCAAAAATCGCGCACACGTCGCTACGCTCCGAAGCCGCCGTTGCTTGTTCTTTGGTTATATAGTCCACCGTTTGCAAGCCTTTCATAAGCGTAGGGATAGGTTTCATTGCTACGCGCAAAACAAGCTCTTCGCCGTTGGACATACCACCCTCGATACCACCCGCGCGGTTGGTTTCTCTATAATATCCGCGTATCTCGTCGTAAAAAATTTCGTCGTGGACGTCTTTACCGCTCTTTTCTCCCACGGCAAACCCTTCGCCAATCTCCACGCCCTTGATTGCTTGTATGCTCATAAGCCCTTGCGCAAGCTTACTATCCAGCTTTTCCGCGTAGGTCATCATACTGCCAAAACCGCTTTTTAAGCCCTGAACCCTAATTTCCGCAACACCGCCTGCCGTATCACCCGCCTTTTTCAGTTCCGCGATTTTCGCTACGGCTTGTTCTTCTAATTTTGGATCAAGCATTCCAAGTTGCGTTTGCTTGGAGTTTTTCGTTTGTGCAAACGAATAGGTGTTCGTATCTTTTATCCCGCAAACTTCTTTGACGTAGCCACTGATCTCCACGCCGAGCGAAGAGAGATATTGTTTATACACCCCGCCCGCCGCAACGCGGATTGCCGTTTCCCGCGCGGAAGCGCGTTCTAAAATATTTCTCGCATCCGTTTGCGCGAATTTGATAACGCCCGTTAAATCGGCGTGCCCGGGGCGCACTTTCGTCAGGCTCTTTTTTTGCATAACGCTTTCGTCACATTCCCCGCTACCCATACAGTTTTCCCAATTAGAAAAATCTTTGTTATAGATACAAAGCGTGAGCGGACTGCCCAGCGTTTCTTTATTTCGCACGCCCGTCAATATTTCCGCTTGGTCTTTTTCTATTTTTTGCCTTGCTCCGCGCCCAAAGCCACTTTGGCGCAAAGCAAGATCTTCGTTGATTTTTTCTATATCAATCTTGATATGTGCGGGCAAGCCTTCAATAATTGCCACGAGCGCTTTGCCGTGCGATTCTCCCGCCGTCGTTAATTTCATCTTCTTTCTCCTTGCACTAAAAAGACGTATTCGCCTTGTCTAAAATCGACCACCACGCGCTGACCGCCTTGCACTTTTCCCAGCAAAATTTCTTCGGAAAGTCTATCTTCCACGCGCTTTCTTACCACGCGCTTTAATGGTCTTGCGCCGTATTGCGCATCATACCCTTCGTCCACCAACGCTTTGAGCGCGTTTTCCGTAACTGAAAGCGTGATACCGCGCTGTTCGAGCAAGCGTTTTGCAAGTGCTAAAATAAGCTTGTTGCCTATTTGCACGCAATTCTCTTGCGTAAGGCGGTGGAACACGATAATATCGTCCATTCTATTTAAAAATTCAGGGCGGAATTTATCTTTCAAGGCTTTGGTGATATTTTCTTTCATATCTTCATATTGCCGTTCATCCGCTCGCGAATCGTCCGCGTCCGCGCCAAAACCGTAGGTGTTCGTGCGCTCCGTTTTCGCAATCGTCGCGCCTACATTGGACGTTAGAATAATCACCGCATTTTTAAAGCTGACCGTCCTGCCCTTACTATCCGTCAATCTGCCGTCGTCAAGAATTTGCAAAAGCAAATTGAAAACGTCGGGGTGTGCCTTTTCAATCTCGTCGAAAAGCACTACGCTATACGGATTGGTGCGGATTTTATCCGTGAGCTGTCCCGTTTGCATATCTTCATAACCCACGTACCCCGGGGGTGCGCCAATGAGTTTGGATATGGATTGCTTTTCCATATATTCACTCATATCCAGTCTTATCATTTGCTCTTCCGAACCAAACATACTCTCGGCAAGCGCCTTGCAAAGGTCGGTTTTTCCCACGCCCGTCGGGCCAACGAAGATAAACGAACCGATAGGACGAGATGGATCTTTCAAGCCCGCGCGAGCACGCCGTATGGCTTTTGCAACCGCGCTCACCGCTTCGTTTTGTCCGATAATACGACGGTGCAATTCTTCTTCTAATCGCATCAGCTTTTCGCTTTCTTCTTGCGTGATCTTGGTGAGCGGAATTTTCATTCTCGCGCTCACGATCGCCGCCACCTGTTCTTTGCCGATCGCCTGTCTACCATCTGCAAGCGTGAGCGGGGATTGTGCACGGGTGAGCGCGGTGATTTTTTCTTGCGTTTTGCGTTTGTTTTCAAGCGCCGCCGTGGCGAGCGCAAACTCACAGCGTTTTTCTCGAAGTACGCGCTCGTCTTCGTACATGGCAAGGTCTTTTTGAAGTTCTTTGATTTCCATGCCGCCGTCTTCTAAAACACGCACTCTTGCCGCCGCCTCGTCGATAAGATCAACGGCTTTGTCGGGCAAGAAACGGTCGGTGATATACCGCGAAGAAAGCTGTACAGCAGCTTCGATCGCTTCGTCGGTGATGACGATCCCGTGGTGCGCCTCGTACTTTTTGCGCAAGCCTTTCAGGATTGCGATCGCGTCGCTTTCCGACGGCTCGTCCACGAACACGGGCGTAAATCTACGCTCCAATGCACTGTCTTTTTCTATATATTTTCTATATTCTTCAATCGTCGTTGCGCCGATAACCTGCAAATCCCCGCGAGAGAGCATAGGCTTTAAGATATTCGCCGCATCCATACCGTTATCCGAGGACGAACCTGCGCCCACGATCGTGTGGATTTCGTCGATAAACAGCACGATATCGCCGTCTTCCATAACCGTGCTCACCATATCTTTCAAGCGTTCTTCAAAATCGCCACGATATCTCGCGCCTGCGAGCATTCCGGGCAAGTCGACGGAGAATATCGTCTTATTATACAGTTGCGGGGGAACTTCGCCGTCCACGATCATTTTGGAGAGTCCTTCGACGATCGCACTTTTACCAACCCCCGGTTCACCGATTAAAACGGGATTGTTCTTCATTCTACGCGAAAGTACCTGCACGACTTTTTCTATCTCTTGTTGTCTGCCGATCACGGGATCAACCTTCCCCCGCCCCGCGCGCTCGGTCATATCCGTGCCGTAGGCGGTCAATTTTTCCGTGGCTTTGCTCTTGGTCGAAGCAAACGCTTTGCCCTTTTCCAAGGTCGTGGCAGGGCGGGAATTTTGCGCTTCTTCACGCTTTGCCCCGTCCGTTTCACTTACGCCTTTATATTCGCTATTGAGCGGATCTACGCCGTCGATTGTCAGCTGTTCTTCTTCCCCAAACGCTTTTTTATTTTTAAGCACCGTCAGCATATTCTTGGTTTTTTCTTTGAGCGTTTTTAAATCCGCTAAATTTTCAAGTATGCGCACGGCAAAGCAATCGGGCACTTCCAAAATGGCATATAGCATATGCGCCGTGCCTGCGAGCGTTTCCGTTTCTTCGGACAAAAGCACCGCTCTATCATACATTTTTTGCGTGCGCATAGTAAGCCCGTTGTATTTGGAATTTGTATCGATCTTTTTAAAAAACATCTCCGCATATTCGTTTTTCGTAATCCCTTCGGATGCGAGAATACCGTATGCACAGCAACTTGGCAAGCACAAAAAGGCGTAGACGAAATGCTCACTGCCCACGTAGCTTGCACCTTTTTTCACCGTCGTTTCGTTGGCGATTTGCAAGGCTTTTCTGAAATTTTCTGATGCTCTTGAAAGAGGATACATAATTTTTACTCCGTCCGAAGTACCAATTCAGGCAATACTTTATTGACAATCTCCGCTCTTGCGCGGTTACACTCGCTTTCCGTTGCGTTTTGCAAGCCGTTTTCTATACGGAAAGACGCAGGACGCATATCCGCAAGGAAATCGTTGAAATCCTGCACGTTTCTCGCTTTGAAGAAGCCAAGCGCCATTCCAAGCTTAATTTTTACCATGCCGTCGGTGAGTTCTTTTCCCGTTAAATACGCGCAATTGGTCAAAAGCCCGTAGGCGCGCAAACAATCGTCCATTAAGGGGTATTTTTCGTCCTGCAACATTTTTTCGCGGGCGCGAAGCTCCAAATCCCCCAACGTCATCGTCATACGAATCATTTGATCGAGCACTTCCCGTTCGGACACTCCAAGCGTGCGTTCGTTGCTTATTTGATAGCTATACCCTTCCGCCGCCGTACCTTCGCCAAACACACCGCGAACGGTCAGCCCGCCCGCTTTTAGCGTGGGAAGAAAGCTTTTGAGCTCCCCGCTTTTGGCAAGCCCCGGTAAAAACATCATAACCGAAGCGCGCATACCCGTGCCAAGATTGCTTGGACAAGCGGTGAGATATCCCAGCTTTTTGTCATAGGCAAAATCGAGCACCCCGCCAAGCCCTTCGTCTATCCCGCTGATACGCTCGTACGCTTTATACAAATCAAACCCTTTATACAAATACTGCTCGCGAAGATGGTCTTCTTCGTTGACCATAACGGAAATGGATTTATCGGGAGAAATGAACGCCGCGGCAATGCCTTTGCGTTTTTGAAGCGCGGGGCTTATTAGGTGCTGTTCTTGCAGTAGCGTTGCTTCCGCTTTGGACAGCTTGCCCATATCGTTCTTTTCAAAATCGTCGAGTTTCCAAAGCTCCGTGCCTACGAGACGTACGATTTGGCTCGCAAGTGCTTCGTCTAATTTATCGGGAAAGGGGTAAGCGGCGAGGTTGCGGGCAAGGCGTATTCTTGTAGACGTTACGAGAGTTTGGATAAATCCCGGTGCTTGCGCCATACGAAATCCTCCTTTTCTTCGCCGTTTTCCAGCTCGCTAAGCCGTTTTGCATACGGTTTTGCACTTTCAAAATCCCCTTGCTTTTGCAACAGCTCACAAATGGTTTTCGCTTCGTAGCGTTGCCGAGCAACCCGTTCCATATCCCCGCCAAGCGGTTTTTTGCCTTTATGCACTTCTCCGCCCTGTAATTTAGATATCACGGGCACGAGTGTGTTTTGAAAGGCTTTATAGCAATAGGCGCAACCCACGAGATTGCGCTTTTTTACTTCTTCCAAAGTCGTACCGCACGCGGGGCACACGGGCATATCCGCACGATTATCCGCGGAGATAAATTGGCGATGATAACAGTCAAGACAGTAGTAATCTACCGCCTTTTTACCGTTTTTTATTTGCTCGTACGTTTTCGTAGCTTGATTTTTTCTGCAAATCCCGCACAGCATACCTTGCCCCACTCAATGTTATTCTTGTTTTTCTTCGCGTTTGATTTTACCTTTCTTATTCTTGGTGAAAAGCGATCGGAAGAACACCCAAAGCACTTCCAATACCTGCAAGGGTATACCCACCAAGAACAGTACCCAAAGCGCGCCCAAGTCCTTATCTCCTGCAAGTGCGCTCACCGTTAGGAACAACGAAGTAATTGCCGTCCAAATAAGTATGGATATGGAAATGAAATTGACAAAACGGTATTTCCAAATACTTGCATACACGATCATCACGATTGCGTTTGCGCAAACGGCGTATAAAAACACCAACCACCACGAAAATGCCGTCGGTTTCCAAAGCAGCATGAGCGCAAACACGCAAGTTGCCACAAGCCAAACCACACCGCTGGATAAAAGCATAATCAAAAGGTGCAAGCCCCCCGCCCGCTTTTTCGGCGTTTCCATAGGCGTTTCTCCCACCAGCTCGTTGAGCGTAACGCCAAAAAGCCGTGCAAGCTGTAACAAAATATACACGTCGGGAATACCGTTCCCCGACTCCCATTTCGACACCGATTTATCCGAATAGTTAATCTTTTCCGCAAGCTCCACCTGCGTAAGATTTGCGCGCTTACGATAATACGTGAGATTTTTTGCTATTTTCAAGTTGATTTCGCTCGTATTTTCCATATTCCTATAATAGCATTTTTTTTGCAATTCGTCAAGCGGTAGCGCTTAGTTTGCGCGATTTCAAAGAAAAAACGCAAAGATTTCCCTTCAAAAAATCTTTGCGTTTATCATTTTAATAAGCTCTGGCGTACACGATCACGTGTTTCGCCTTTTTACCGCACACGATACAGCTTTCTTTTTCTTCGCCTTCTGCAAACACGCGCGCCGTTGCCGCCGTTTGTTCTTTGACTTTATCTTCGCATTCACGGCAACCGCACCAACCCGCTTTCACGAAGTTGCCCTGTTCCACGCCCTGCAAAAGCTCTGCCATATCCTCTGCGTATACGATACGCTCGTCGCGGCGCTTGCGTGCGCTTTCGAGCATATCCTTTTGCACGCTTGCAAGCAGTTTTTCAACGCTCTCCACCGCCGTTTCCAAGCTCGCTTCGCCTTTTTCCAAGTTATCCCTCCGTGCATAGACGAATTTGCCCGCTTCGATATCGCGCGGTCCAAGCTCGATGCGCAGCGGCACGCCTTTCATTTCCCATTCGTTGAATTTCCAACCAGGGCTGTTATCCGTGTCGTCTAACACCACGCGAATACCCGCTTTTTCCAATTTAGCTTTCAAGTCTTGGCAAGCTTCGATCACACCGCCTTTTCTTGCCGCAATCGGCACGATTACGCATTGCGTGGGCGCAACCACGGGCGGGAATACGAGCCCGCGCTTATCCCCGTGCGTCATAATAATCGCACCGATAAGACGGGTGGAAACCCCGAACGAAGTGGTATACGCCGTTTGCAAACAGCCTTCCGTGCCCTGGAATTCGATATTGAACGCCTTGGCAAAATTTTGCCCCATATAGTGCGAAGTGCCCGATTGCAAGCTCTTGCCGTCGTGCATCATCGCTTCCATCGTGTAGGTGGCAACCGCGCCTGCAAAGCGTTCTTTTTCCGTTTTTCTACCCGTCAATACGGGAATAGCCAAACAGTTCTCCATAAATTCTTTATACACGCCGAGCATCGTGAGCGCAAACGTTTCCGCTTCTTCCGCGGACGCGTGTGCGGTGTGCCCTTCGTGCCACAAAAACTCGCTCGTTCTCAAAAACGGACGCGTCGTTTTTTCCCAACGCATAACGTTGCACCATTGATTGACCTTTAAGGGTAAATCACGATAAGACTGTACCCATTTAGACATCATTGTGCCAATGATCGTTTCGGACGTGGGACGGATCGCCAAAGGCTCGGCAAGCTCTTCTCCGCCTGCCACCGTAACCACGGCAACTTCGGGCGCAAAGCCTTCCACGTGTTCCGCTTCTTTGGTGAAGTAGCTCATGGGGATAAGGAGCGGGAAATACGCGTTTTGTACTCCCTTTTCCGCAAACCGTGCATTGAGTTCTTTTTGAATGTTTTCCCAAATCGCATACCCGTAGGGACGAATAACCATCGTGCCTTTTACAGGACCGTAGTCAACGAGTTTAGTCTTTAACACCACGTCGGTATACCATTGCGGGAAATCCACGTCGATATCCGCGATTTGTTCTACGAATTGATTGTCTTTTGCCACTTTTCTATCCTCTCTTTATACCCCTCGAATATGCTCCGAGGGGTAGGTATTTTTCTTATTCTTCCGTCTTTTTGGTGTAGGTGCGGAATCTTTGCAATTTGAATACCTTATCGCAAGCGGGGCAACGATGATAGGGCGAAGTTTCGCGCACCATCAGTTCCTTACCGCAACGAGGGCATCTCACCTTCCATTCTTTTCTTGGATCAAGCTCCGTTACCGCTTCGTCTTCCTTTTCTTCCACGGCAGGCGCGGGAGCAGGCGCTTGCGCCGCTTGCTGTTCCATTGCCTGTGCATACGGCGAAGGCATAGGGCGCAAATATTCAGGCGCGGGCATAGGTTGCATTACGTTATGTATAGGTTTTGCATACGTCGCTTCCACGCTTTCTACGGGCGCCCCCGAAACGGTAGGCGCACCTTGGGGCGCACACTGTGCAGGGGGATACGGACAGTAGATAGGAATATAAATGGGTTGGAACTGCGTTTGTTGCGTGGGCTGTTGATACGTTTGCACCGGCGCGTTTTGCGCAGGCATTACCATAGGTTGCATATACGGATATTGCGATTGTTGAAGCGCAACTTCTTCCTCTTGCTCCTCTTTCTTGGGGGGCTTGGATTTGAAAATGCAATCCATCAAGAACGCCACGAACGCTACACCTGCAATGATTGCAAACGCCCACGACGGGTTGGTCTTATTGAAGAATCGCTCCACCACGTACCAGCCACCCGCGGTGAGTGCTACAAACAGCGAGAATACGCGGAAGTTTTTCATTCCCTCGCCTTCGATACCAAAGCGGTTGAATTCCGTGACGTTGGTTGCGTGCTTGATAAGCACCAAAATCCAAAGCACCATAGCAAGTTCGAGTGCCAAAGGCACTACCACTTTCATAATACCGCCCCTGAACGGGTTTTGTTTTGCAAGCGCGCCCACTACGATTTCGTTGAAATTACAATTCCAAACGAAATAGAATACGATTGCGCAAACCGCTGCAATTTGCACGAGATTGCGGAAGAAATATACGAACAACTTGCAAGGACGTTTTTCTTCGACTACTTCACCCGTTAATTTGTTTTGATTGAATACGCTCGTCTTTCCGCCCATCAGTCCGCAAACGAAATGGAAGAAAAGCCCAACCGCCACCATCGCATAGGCAACTTTCGTAATACGCACCGCGCCGTAGGGTTGCACGATAAAAATCAAGAAATGCACGCTAACGATTGCGCAAAACGACGAGGAGAAAAGTTTCCCCATTTCGTCCATAGCGCAAAGGTTACGGTTATATCCTTTGGCCTGCTTGGAACGTTTTGCATACAATTTCCCAAGCTGTCCAAACGAACGCAAGAAATTGATTGCCACCGTCAAAAGCATAATAGCGTATAACGCGGCAACCCCAAACGAGAACCAGTCTCTGGGGGCTTTGAACACTTCTTTTACGTACCACCAAAAATTACCCGACCAAAGCCAAGTACCGTTGATTGCAAACATAGGAAGCGCGGCAAGTGCTGTCATGGCAATCGTTCCAATCAAGTATAAAAAGCCGACAAATCCGACTTTTCCGCGCGTTTTTCTCAAACGTCTTTTAAGTTCGTATGCTTTCATCATACTTCTCCTTTCCACTATTTATATAATTATAGCGTGTTTTTTCACCATTGTCAATATTATACCTTCAAAAATTTAGCAAAACAGGAAAATTTTTAATTTCTTTTTTCGTCATTTTTTGCATTTTAAAGATTTTTTCGTTTTCTATCGGTTGCCAAAGGTGTCTTTATAAACTTTGAGACATTTATTGATAATCTCCATAGCCTCGTCGCGGTGACAAATTTCTTTCACCGTCGTTTGCTTGTGTTCCAAGCTCTTATACACTTCAAAGAAGTGCATCATTTCTTCAAACACGTGCTTGGGCAGTTCTTGGATATCGTAGTAGCTATTATACGTGGGATCGTCGCAAGGGATCGCGATAATCTTTTCGTCAAGCGAGCCACCGTCTATCATCTTGATAACTCCTATGGGATAGCAGGTTACGAGCGTTGCGGGATAAATGGTTTCTCCGCAAAGTACGAGTACGTCAAGCGGGTCGAGATCGTCCGCGTAGGTACGCGGAATAAACCCGTAGTTCGCAGGGTACACCGTCGAAGTATACAATACCCTATCCAACTTCAAAAGTCCCGTTTCTTTATCCAGCTCGTATTTTACTTTACTACCCTTGGGTATTTCGATAAAAGCCTCAAATTTTTTTGCCGTAATGCGTTTCTCGTCAAGGTCGTGCCAAATGTTCATAATTACTCCTCTTTTTCTTATTATTTCCTCTCGATTTCACTATTTTAACACAGTTTGTTCATTTTTGCAAGCATTTTACCAAAAAAAACGGACAGGTTTGCGTTTTTTACGTTCAACGCATACCTGCCCGCCTATTTTTATTATTCACTCAATGATTGAAAGCCTTGTCCGCGCACTTCTACCGAGTCGTTTATAATGATAAACGCGTGTTCGTCCACTTCTTTCACGATGGCTTTGAGCTGTGTGAGCTGTCTGTTTTTCACGCAAGTCATCACCACGTCGTGTTCCTTGTCCGTATACATTCCCGTGCCGTTTAACATCGTTACCCCGCGGGGACTTCTCTGTATCAGTGTGTCGGAAATTTCCTTACCCTTATCCGTGATAATGATACAAAGTTTGGATTTTTCCAAACCCATAAGCACGATTTCGGAAACTTTCGCACTCACGAACACCACGATAAGCGCATACAACATATTCGCAGGATTTTTCGTAACGATTGCACCAAGCACCACGACCGCTCCGTCCAAAATCGCCACGCAAGCGGGGATTTTCAACACCTTAATAAAGCGGCAAATAACGCGTCCCAAAAGCTCCGTGCCACCGCTGGAAAACTCGTATTTAACGAACAAACCAATCCCCACGCCTTGACACAAACCACCGTATAGCGACGCAAGCACCCCGTCGCTCGTCATTGTAGGCAAAACCGCAAAAATATCCGTTACCACACCGAGCGTTACGATCGTGAGTAAACAGCGCAGGATAAATTTCCAACCCTGAAAGCGAATTCCCAGCGCCAAAATAGGCAAATTGATTACGATCGAAATCATACCGATAGGTATCCTTTCGTTGAGCAGGTTTATGATAACGGAAAGACCCGTAACACCCCCTGCTACGATTGAATTGGGCGCAAGGAACACGCTCGTACTTAACGCATACGCCACGCAACCCAGTAACATAAATAAATAGCCTTTTACTTCATCCCATACCTTTTTCGTGTTCATTTGCTTTTCCTTTTATATCGTCATTACCGCCAAATAGTATGCAATTATTTTAACACATAACATTTATAAATGCAACTGTTCCGACGGTTTTTTGCAATTTTTATTAAGGTGTTTTCACTTTTTAAAACGTGCGTAAGAACAAAATCCCCTCGTGAAAAATCAACGATTTTTCACGAGGGTTTGTTTTGGTCGAGGCGACGGGGATCGAACCCACGACCTCAGCGTCCCGAACGCTGCGCGCTACCAGCTGCGCTACGCCTCGATTGTTTGCTTATTTTCTCAACAAACGCATTCATTATATCAAATGCGATTTCAAATGTCAATCTTTTTTCGCGCACTATTATAACTATTTTTCAATCAAGGCGTGTTTTTTCTATATTTTCCAAATTTTCTTTGCGTACTCTTTCACCGATCTATCCGCCGAGAATTTCCCCGCACTCGCCATATTATACAAGCATTTTTGGGTAAATTCCCTGCTCCCGTAATCAACGTTTATCTTCATCTTTGCCCGTATATATGCTTCAAAATCATAAAGCACTAAATATCTATCCGCTTGTTCCCCTTTCGTTAAGGAATCGTACACACTTTGCAATGCGCCCGTATCCCCGTCGGAAAACGTGCCGTCGATCAAGCTCTCCACCGCCTTTTTCAAGGCGGGATTTTTTTCTAATATCTTCAAAGGATCATACGCTCGTTTGACCGCCGCCGCTTCTTCTACCGTCGCACCGAAAATATAATTATTTTCCCTGCCCGCTTCTTCACAAATTTCCACGTTCGCGCCGTCCAAAGTGCCCAGCGTAACCGTGCCGTTTAGCATAAACTTCATATTCCCCGTTCCGCTCGCTTCCATTCCCGCCATAGAAATTTGTTCGGAAACGTCGGACGCGCAAACGATTTTTTCGGCATACGAAACGTCGTAGTTTTGCACGAACACTACGCGCATTGTATCCGCCACTTCGCTATCCATATTGATCTTTTTTGCGATCTCGTTAATAAATTTAATAATCGCCTTGGCGTTATAATACCCCGGCGCGGCTTTCGCCCCGAACAAAAACGCCGTGGGCTTGAAATCCTGAATACTTTTATCCTTAATCCCGTTATAAATATACACCAGCGAAAGCGCGTTCATAAGCTGACGTTTATATTCGTGCAAACGCTTAATTTGCGTATCGAAAATGAAATGCTCGGGAATATCCACGTTCTCTTTTTTGCGAATATATTCCGCCAAACGGCGTTTATTTAGCGACTTAATCTCTTCAAAACGCTTACAAAACGTTTCGTCGCTAATAAACGCTTTGAGTTTTTCAAGCTCGGGCAAATGCGTTTCAAAACCCGTTCCAATACGCACGCGAATTTCTTCCGCGAGTAAAGGATTGTTGAGTAGCAGCCACCGTCTTGGCGTGATACCGTTGGTAACGTTGACAAATTTATCAGGATAAATTTCGTGCCAATTTTTAAACGTTTCCGCTTTCAAAATCTCCGTGTGTATCTTCGCCACGCCGTTGACTTTTCCACACGCGTAAATTGCCAAATTCGCCATATACACCACGTCGTCTTTGACGATAAAAAACTTTTCTCTATCCCCAAGCTCCCGTTCTATCCTGTCTTGGATTTTTTCGATCACTGACCAAATATCGGGTAAAATTTCCCGCACCATCTCCCCGCGCCAACGCTCCAACGCTTCCGAAAGCACCGTATGGTTGGTGAAATTGAACGTTTTTTTACAAATCTCGAACGCGTCGTCAAACTGCATATCTTCTTTTTCTAATAAGCGTATAAGCTCGGGCACGGCAAGCACGGGGTGCGTGTCGTTGAGTTGCAAAACTTGATAGTGAAAAAGCTCGCGCAAATTTTTCCCTTGCTTTTTAAGCGTGCACAAAATATCCTGTAAGGACGCGGAAACCATAAAATACTGTTGACGAAGGCGCAATTTTTTGCCCTCGTCCGTGTTATCGTTGGGGTATAAAACCGCGGTGATTTGCGTAGCCTTAAAATTCTCTTTCGCCGTTTGCTCCCCTTGCATACAGTCAAAGCATGTGAAATCAAACGCGCACACAGGCTCGCTTTGCCAAAGTCGCAACGTATTGATTGTGCCGTTTTTATACCCGATCACGGGCGTGTCGTAGGGCACGGCGCGCACGCAAAAATCGGCAAACTCCACCACTACACTATCTTCTTCCTTTCTCACGCTCCAAGGGTCGCCAAAGGAGAGCCAGTCGTCGCCAAATTCCTTTTGAAACCCGTCTTCAAAGCGTTGTTTGAAAAGCCCGTAGCGATAGCGAAGTCCATACCCGTCCAAAGGCAAATCGTGCGTGGCGGCGCTATCCAAAAAGCAGGCGGCAAGTCTGCCAAGCCCGCCGTTGCCAAGAGCGGCGTCTTCTACCTGTTCAAACTCGTACAGTTCCAACCCGCGCGTTTTCAAAAGTTCGCGAGCTTTATCGAGTATACCCAAATTTAGCAAGTTGGAAAAGATAGCGCGCCCCAGTAAAAACTCCGCGGACATATACCCGCAACGGCGTTTATGTGCCGTCTTGGACTTTTCCCAATCCTCGTGTAGCTTTGCCATTACCGTTTTGGAAAAGGCGTTATAAAGCTGTTTTCCGCTCGCCGTTTGCGTAGTTTCATTCTCGCCCGCAAGCAAAAGGTCTAAATCTTTTAGAAATTCTTTTTCATCAAACCGCATAGTTCCCCCTTTTAAACGCGAAGAAACACACCGTAAACGGCGTGTTTCTATTTTATTCCGTTTTAATTTGCGCGTTTTGCACGCATTGTTCGCTTTGCTTTTCCACCATTTGCGTTTCAGGTGCTTTGAGCGTGGATAAATACGCCGCGTATTCTTCTTCCGTTATCTTCGGTACTTTGTTCTTTTTATTCTTCGACGATCTACTCATACAAAATCCCCCGATTAGAAGTTTGTAAAAAGTATATCCCTTTTCGCGTTCTTTTATGCCTTTAAAAAAGCAAACAAATGCAGTTATTTTTACCGTCGTTGACGATACGCGTCATCGTCTTACGCATTTTGCGTTTCAGCTCGCCGGGCATAGCGTCTGACTTCGACGAAAGCTCGTCGCCAACGAGCGCACGCAAGGACCTGCCGAATATATTCGTTTCCCAAAGCTCGCCGTTATCTTCTTCATACGCTTTAAGCGTTTCGTCCAAGAACTGATCACCTTGCTGTTTCGTGCCGATAATGGGATTGACTACCCCCGATACGTCCACTTTCACGATATGATAACTCGTGGCGTTGGCTTTGAACTTCACGCCATACCCCGCGCTCTTTTTGGACAGCGACGGTTTTTCCAGCTCGTAGTCGCTTGCCGTAGGGCACACGATCCCATAGCCGTATTCTTCCGCATCTTTAAACGCGCCCTTGATTTTATCATATTTATTTTTCGTGTCCGCAAGCGCGCAAACGTAGCGCATAAGCCCAAGCTCGCCGTCGATCGTCTCTCCGCATTCTTCGCTCAACACGCGGTAGAAAAGGTCTTCGTGGCAGTTGAGCAAAATCTCCGCCTGCCCGCGCCCAAGATCCATTTTGATCTCTTCGGGGTTATAGAAATCGTCCTTTTCGTCAAACAGTTTTTCCAGCGCAAACAAATCGCGCATTTTTTGAAGCGTGGGCGCAACCCGACGGATTTTTTCCATAAGCGAACCAATCACGCGGTTGCTTTCGTTGAATGATTGCAACCATTTGGGCAGGCTTACGTCAATGGCTACGAGCGGGAATTCAAGCAGGGCTTTTTGCAACACTTCGCAAATATCTTCTTCACTCATATTTTCCACGTTGAGCGCAAGTACGGGTGCTCCGTATTTTTCTTCGAGCGATTTTTTCAGCGCCGATTGCGTGGACGGTTTTTTGCAGTTCAAAACGATTACAAACGGCTTTTCGAGCGTTTTCAGCTCCGCCACCGCCCGCTCTTCCGCGGCAATATACGCAGTGCGCGGGATATCGGTGATACTGCCGTCCGTCGTTACCAAAATGCCGATCGTCGAATGTTCCCTAATCACCTTTTCCGTGCCGACAGCCGCCGCCTGTTCAAAGGGCATAGGCGTTTCTTGCCAAGGCGTTTTGACAAGGCGGGGCGCGCCGTCTTCTTCAAACCCGCTCGCTCCCTCCACGCCAAACCCCACGCAATCTACCAGCCGAACGGAAGCCTTAGCCCCTTTCGCCACTTGGATCTTTGCCGCTTTTGCGGGTACGAATTTGGGTTCGGTCGTCATTACCGTTTTCCCCGCCGCCGCTTGCGGTAATTCGTCCGTCATCTCTTTGAGCTTTTCACTCGGCACGCTCGGCAATACGAGCGTTTCCATAAAACGCCGAATAAACGTGGATTTACCCGTGCGCACGGGGCCTACCACGCCTATGTAAATATCCCCGCCCGTGCGATTTGCAATGTCTTCGTATACGCTGTAATTTTCCATCAACGACCTCCCATCGTGACCACGCGGGTTTTTTAGAAAAAATCTCCGCAGGCAAACCTTACGGTTTACTATATGCGGAGAAAAAATCGTTTATGTATAATTTTAACAAGCTTTTTAACTTCTCGGCTCGTCCGTTTCATAGGACGCGGTGATTTTACGCCCTTGCGCTTCCACTTCTAAATAATCTTTATCAGCGGTGAAATCACGCGGAGTATCGTATTGCCCGCCAAGTGCTTCGATCGCGTATTTAAGCTCTTGGAATTCCACAAACCCGATAGAAAGATCTTCGATTTTTGCAAGAAGCGGTTTGAGTGCGCGTTCGTCGCCGTATGCCGCAAGATAGCTTGCGTGCATAGGAATATTCGTATACGTTAAAAAGTTTTCCATAAGAAGCGCGTATATTTCATCGTCGCGCGCGTGCACACGCGAAAGAATTTCCAGCATCGCTTCTTTGGCTATGCCTTGTTTATAAAACGCAAGCGCGCGGTCTTTCATCTCGTCGGCGTGCAGTTTGAAAATATCGATCACGTCGTTTTGTAAATCCACGTCGGCATTTTCCTTTTGTAGAATCGCAAAATACTCGTCGTATACCCGTTTATCATCTCCAATCAAATTGAGCGCGTAGGTCGCAACTTGCGTGTTATCACTTTTGAGCATAGGCGCAAGCGTTTCCACTTCCCCCCTTTGCGCAATCTCCGCACACAAAAATTCGGGCGCGGGAATATCGCTTTCAATATGCGCAATCAGCGTTTGCACAAGCTCGCTATCCGTCATTTTAGCATAGTATTCTTTGGGCGTGCATTTTACCTTTGCCACGAACGTATCCCCGAATTTTTTATACAGCTTGGGGATAATATCTTCCCATTGTTTTTCCGTGTATTTGTTTTTGTTTTCTTCCATAAACTGTGTTAATTTTTCGTCAAACAGTCCGTCGAAATCAATGAGTTTCATTTTCTTGTTCCTTTTCTTCTAATTTTTTACTCTCCAAGTAGGTCAGCAATACCCTTACCTTGGCAGGGTTTGCGTCGAATGCCTCCGCGATTTTATCCACGTCCGTGCCCAGCTCTTTCAAGCCCGAAGCCAAAAATATCGCGCACGCGCAATCGTCGGAATTGTCCATCAAATCTAACGCGTTATACCGTTCAAGCGCTCTATATAATTTTTCCGACGATTGCTGTATTCGTAAGCCGTGGCGATCGCTCACCACCACGAATTTAGAGGCAACCTTTGCATACGCTTCAAGAAATTTTTTACGGCGTTTTCTGCCAAGCTTTATAGGCAATAACAAAAGTTTACGATAGATATGACAAAGCACCACGCCCATTTCCGTTTCTTCGTTACGCATATACAGCAGGCGCAACGTTTCCACCTTCAAAACGTCGGCAACGTCCGCATCCAACATAATCTCCCGCAAGAAATCGTCCGCGCCCACGTGCTCGGCGGAAACGATTGCCAAATATTGCAAATCGTGATCCGTGCCGTCCATTTCGTCGAAACACCATTGAAAGTATCTATCGTGCGAAGCGATCAAACCAAAAATGGGCGCTTCGTCTTTACTGCAACGCCCCATGTGCACGAGATAGCGACAACGCGCTTCCCGTTCCGCTTGCGGAATATGATAAAAATAATTGATTTCTTCCATACTCGGCGCGTCTTCTTCTCCGCGTAAGCGCAAGGCTTTGAGATAATATTTCGCCACTTCCGCGTCGGGATAGACCGTGCAAAGCATATCGAACGCTTTTTCCGCTTCTTCTATCCGCCCGCATTTATACGCCGAAACCGCTTTGAAATATAACATTCGCCCTTCAAACGGGATCTTTTCTTCCAACGCGCAAAACTTTTCATACGCTTGCTCGTGCAACCCGTTTTCACAACAAACGGTTGCCACTTTATATAAATCGTCCACGCTATCCTGCTTTTGCGCGTATAATTTCCAAGCGATTGCAAGACTTTCTTCGTTTTTCCCTTCTTCTAAATATACCGCGGCAAGGGTGGCTTGGGTGCGGATATCGTCGGGGTTTTCCTGCAAAATTTCCTGGCAAGCGTCTTTTGCGTTTTGCACGTCGCCGTCCAAAAGGTATGCAACCGCTTGCATTTCTTTGGCTTCGGCATATTCTTTCGAGCCTTTTTCCACGCGAGATAAAATATTTATCGCACGCTTTGTATCGCCTGCTTTGAGCGCACGCGAGCCGTAGTCCACTTCTTTGGTATAATCCGCGATCTTAGGCGGATACACGAAACGGAAACCCGCGCGTTTGTCTTTGGCGAACGCGCCAATAATCTCCATTTTCGATTCGTTGCTCAGTTGATCGTCCACGTCGATTAAACGATTATAATAATATGCGGAAGCAGAATCCTGCCCCATATTCAAATAATTGACGGCAAGTCCCTCGTAGATATCGGGCAAATCTTCTTCGCTTGCAATATCCAAAAATTTATACCACCAGCTATTTGCCGACGCGTGCAATCCCATACCCTCGTAGATATCGGCAAGACGGGTATACACGTCGCCGTCCCCGCCGTAGAGCTCGTATTGACGATACGCAAGGCGTAACGCGGAAAGATATCTTCCCTCGTTATAATATTTATCCGCTTGCGCGCCCAGCCGTTTATAGCTGAAATCTATTTTTTTCGTCTTACGTTCTTTCATTGTTAGTCCTTTTGAAATAATGCGTCGGCGTCTTTATCCGTGAACACGTAGTCTTGATTGCAATAATGACAATGCACGCTTACCTTGCCGTCTTGCTTGATGATTTCGCGAAGCTGTTCTTCGCCTAAGGTTACAAGTACGCGTGAAAGATAGCCTTTGGAACAATTGCATTTATATTGCGCCGTACGCGTTTGCATAGCCGTGCAATCGAGGAAAAATCCGTTGACCGTTTCTTCCGTTTTTGCCTTTTTAAGTTGGGCAAGAACAGTGGTTAGCGGTATTTCTTTCACGGCTTCCAGCGTTTTTATATCGGCAAAGGGCAAGGGTTGCAATACTGCTACGCCCGCAAAAACCACCCGTCCGTTTTCGTCCGTTTCCACCACCGTTTTCATACGCGTGGGGAGCTGTTCGCTCACCTTAAAATATTCTTCAAACGCCTCGTCTATCCCGCCGTCTTTTATCAACGCGCAACTACCCACAAACGGACGGTTATACCCGTCGTCGCGAATGATCGTGAGCGCGCCTTCACCCAAACATTCTTGCTCGGTTGCGTTGATAATAGCGGTGTTTTGGATAAATCCGCGCAAAAACAGCTTATGATTGCCCGAAACACAAATTTGCCCGCCTAAGCCGTCGGCTTGCACGGCAAGGGAGATTTCGCCCGTTTCCTGTTTTAAACACGCGCTCATAAAGGTCATTGCGGAAAGCGCTTTCCCAAGCACGAGCGCGGAAGTGGGGGCAAGCGAATGTAATTTGACCGCTTCTTTCACCATATCCGTGGTGTTTGCGAGCGTGAACGACACTTGTTCGTTCATGATAAGCGCACGGGTAACGTTCATACTTTCTTCTCCTTTTGCGCCAAAAACGTGAGCCTATCACTCGTTTCTTTATCTTCGCCCATATGCCCTTCCACTTGGCGAATGGCAAATCCGTTTTCTTTTAAAGCGGAAACAATTTCTTCTTCCGTATATATATATTGCACGTGCCGTTCGTCCAAGCGGTTAAATTTTCCGTCCGCATCTTTGACAAAAAGCGTTACGTCCAGCGTTGCCGTTTCGCCTTCTACGTTGCCAAACGAAAGGTACGTGATATCTTCCCGATCGTCCGCGCTTATAGTATTTGCAATCTTGCTTTGAAACTTGCGTTTAGAACTAATATCAAACAAAAACACACCGCCGCTTTTGAGCGTTAAATACACGTTTTTGAACGCCGTCGATAATTTATTTTTGGGAATATAATTCACACAATCGTTGATCGCCGTTACGAAATCGAATTTCTTTGCAGGTTTTTTTTCAGTGATATCCCCCAAAATATATTCCCCGCGCACGCCCGTTTTGAGTGCGGTTTCCTGCGCTTTATCGAGCATTTGTGCCGATACGTCCATACCCGTCGTGATATAGCCGTGTTTTTGGAATGCGCGCGTGAAATAGCCCCCGCCACAGCCCACGTCTAAACCTGTTTTAAGCGGATACTCTTGTAACTTCAAAATTAAATACTGCGACCAGTTTTCATAGTCGCAGTCGTCGTTGAGATATTCAAACCACTTTGCAAGATGGGCGTACGCCACGTCCTTTTCCATTGTATATACCTCTTGGCGTTATTCGCCCATAAGTTTCGGCGGTTTTCTCTTTTTGCGTTTGGGATCGTCTTGGAGCGCTTTTTCACGTTCTTCAAACTGTTTGTTATATTCCACGTAGCGAAGATCGTTTTTGTGTTCTTCTGCATACGCTTCCGTATCTTCGATAATGTTTTGTTTACTTTCACGAAGCCGTTTCAAGTCCTCACGCGAGAAAGATTGCGGTAATTCGTAGACCTGCAACGAGTCGTCGATAGGTTTTATCGGTCTTGCCACAAGGCGGGATTTGCCGTGCGCAAGAATAACGCGCTGATATTCCACCGCCGCCGCGCTATCGTCGCCGGTAAGGGGCGCAGAACCGTCTTTGCTATATATGCCCCTGCCCACTTTCGCGCCTGTAATTTTAGGGTTGATAAATTTATCAAATACCCATTGTGCAAAATCCAGCCATACGAGCAGTGCCCACGAAAGCCCGAAAAGAAGCAATAAAATAATACTAACAACGAGTATAAATTGACTGGGAATAAAGAGCAAGACAAACGGTAACAACGCCAACGCGCCAAAGAATATCGTTTGCGGAAGCGTGCCGACGGTCATCAAGAAAGAGTTTTTGAGCATCGTGAGAAATTTGAGTTTATAGTTGACGCCCAGCGCGAGCATCCAAAACGTCATCATTGCCGCACACACGATAAACACGTAGCTGCTTGCCATAGAGATATGCATCCAAACTTTTTGACCTTTGGAAATCGCACCCGCCACGAGAGAAAATTCCGCAAACGAGATCATCGTTCCGCCAAGGAAAAGCACGAGCGTGAAAAACAAAGTCGCTTGCAACGCGTTTTTATAGTTGAGCTTAATCCCGCGCCAAAAATCGTTGGCAACGAAAATACCTTCCGTCCAAACCATATTTCTAATAACGTACATTCCGCCCGCAAGCCCTACCGCCGCAACGAGAGAAGCGAGCGCAATGCCCGCATAGAGCATAAAATTCGTTTGCAAGGAAAGCATTTCGCTAAGCCCTTGCTGACCAGGTGCAGCGGGATAGCCCATAGCAAGATTAGATGCAAAAGGATAAATTACACCGTTGCTCTCGTTCATTAAATAGCCTAAAATGATAACGGCAATGAGCGGAATAAAGAAAATAAGCGTTAATAAATTAACCTTGACGATTTTTCCGAAATTGCCTTTGAATATATCCCAAAACAGTTGCCAACGATTGGTCGGTAACGTACTCCTTGCGTATTCTTCGCTTTTTTCCTTACCTTCGAGCAATCTCGTGATAAGTCCTTTCTTTTGCGGTTGTCCCATTGATAAGCTCCAAAAAAATTTTATACGGGTAATATATACCACCTTTTTCGCGTGTTGAAACACGTTTACCGTTCTATTGTACTACAAATTTGTGATTATTTCAAGAACTTTTTCAAAAAAAATCAAATAAAATTTAGAAGTTATGAAAAAAGTTTGGTATTTGCGTTGACATTTGCGTTTATATGTGATAAAATGAAATCGTTAAATAGAGGAGCGGTTGAACAAAAGTACCGTTTGCGATAACACCGCGTGGCAATGGACGAGCCACCGCGCAAACGAGAAAGGGTATCACCGCCGAAGCGCGATTTCGTCCCCTGCGCTGGGCATACGGGAGAATACCCCTATGACTGTCACCGCCAAGTGAAGCACTATTTATCTAAATATGCCCGTTTTCGGGTGTACGTTAGCGTTTCACGGCGGGCTTATCCCGTCTTTTATTTTTTAAATTTTTAGGAGTTTTTATTATGAAACAATTCAAAGTCGGTGTGATTGGCGCTACCGGTATGGTAGGTCAAAGATTTATGTTACTGCTTGAAAACCACCCTTGGTTTGACGTGCAGGTGCTCGCAGCTTCCGCGCGTAGCGCAGGCAAAACCTATGAAGAAGCCGTGGGCGAAAAATGGGCGTTCGATTGTGCTATGCCCGAAAAATACCGCAAAATGGTCGTTCTCGACGCGGAAGCGGATATGGATAAAATTGCAAGTCTTGTAGACTTCGTGTTCTGCGCAGTCAATATGGACAAAGCAAAAATCCGTGCGCTTGAAGAAGCGTATGCAAAAAAAGAAGTGCCCGTCGTTTCCAACAACTCGGCGCACCGTTTCACTTCCGACGTGCCTATGGTCATTCCCGAAATCAACGCAGACCATATCAACGTTATCTCCGCGCAAAGAGCGCGCCTTGGCACGAAACGCGGTTTTATCGCGGTGAAATCTAACTGCTCGCTTCAATCCTACGTACCCCTTTTGCACCCGTTGAAAGCATTCGGGATCAAGCAAGCGGCGGTTTGCACGTATCAAGCCATTTCGGGCGCAGGCAAAACGTTCAAAACTATGCCTGAAATTCTCGATAACGTAATCCCCTATATCGGTGGCGAAGAAGAGAAGAGCGAAAAAGAACCCTTGAAAATTTGGGGCGAAGTGGTTGACGGTGAAATCGTTTCGGCTGAAAGCCCCGTTATCACGGCGCAATGCTTGCGCGTACCCGTTTCCGACGGACATACCGCGGCAGTGTTCGTAAGCTTTGATAAAAAACCGACGAAAGAAGAAATTCTTTCCGCGTGGGCTTCGTTCGCAGGCGAACCGCAAAAACTCGCGCTCCCTTCCGCGCCCGCAAACTTTATCCGTTATTTTGAAGAAGACAACCGTCCCCAAGCCAAGCTCGACAGAATGGAAGGCAACGGTATGAGCGTAACGGTGGGCAGGCTTAGAGAAGATACCGTTTTCGATTATAAATTCGTTGGACTTTCGCACAACACGCTCCGCGGTGCGGCGGGCGGGGCTGTGCTCCTTGCCGAATTGCTCGCTGCAAAAGGCTATTTTGATTAACAAATTCTGATAAGGAAGAATAAAGTATATTATGAAAGGATTTTTTAAAGGCAGCGCCACCGCGCTCATTACCCCTTTCGACGAAAAGGGCGTAAACTACCAAGTACTCGGACAGCTTATCGAACACCAAATCGCAGGCGGTACGGATGCAATCGTATTTTTGGGTACGACGGGCGAACCGTCCACCATGTCGTTTGAAGAAGAACACGAGCTTATGGACTACGCTGTGAAAAAAGTCGCGAAACGGTGTAAGGTTATTTTCGGTTGCGGTAGCAACAACACCGCCGACGCCGTGATGACCGCGAAAAAAGCGGAAAGCTACGGCGCAGACGGACTTCTCGCCGTTACTCCCTATTATAACAAATGCACGCAAAACGGGCTTGTGGAATATTACCGCGCCATTTGTCAAGCGGTTTCTATTCCCGTTATCGCCTACAACGTTCCCGGGCGTACGGGCGTGGAAATCCAACCCGCTACCATGGCAAAAATTGCGGAAATTCCCAATATCGCGGGTATTAAAGACGCAGGCAGGAATATGAGCAAGACGATGGAAACGGCTCGGCTTGTGCGTGAAAAGTGCGACGTATATTCGGGCGAAGACGCACTCAACTTCCCCATTTTGGCAAACGGCGGCGCAGGTGTCATTTCCGTGCTTTCTAACGTCGTTCCCGCGGACGTGAAAAAGCTTTGCACTTTGATTTTTGAAGGTAAAATGCAAGAAGCGATCGCGCTTAACGATAAGCTTTTGCCCCTTGCCAACGCGTGCTTTGTCGAAGTCAACCCTATCCCCGTGAAAGAAGCCATGAACTTGCTTGGCTATAACGCAGGCAATCCCAGAGCCCCGCTCACGAAAATAGAAGAGCAAAACCGCGAAAAGCTTGTTTTGGCAATGCGTGGTTACGGTTTGGAGATTAAAGCGTGATGAAAACGAGAATTATACTTTGCGGTGCATGCGGAAAAATGGGCGGAAACGTGCTTTCGCTTTTAAGCCAAGACGAAAACGCTGTTGCCGTTTGCGGTGTAGATTTGTTCCCAAAAGAAATCGGTATTCCCGTATATAAAAGCTTTGGCGACATTAAAGAACAGGCGGATATTATTATCGACTTCTCTTCCCCTACGGGTTTGAAAGAACGCTTGGATTATGCCAAAAACAATCATTTGGGTATCGTGCTTGCGTCCACGGGCTTTTCTGCGGAAGATTTACAGCTTATCGACGATTACGCAAAAGAAATTGCTATTTTCAAAACGGCGAACTTATCTCTTGGCGTAAACGTTATGCAAGCGCTTTGCAAAGCGGCGGCGCAGGTGTTTGGCGATAATTTCGACGTGGAAATTATCGAACGCCACCATAACTTGAAAAAGGACGCACCCAGCGGTACGGCGCTTATGCTTTTCGATACGATCAACGAAGTGTTTGAAAATCAAAAACACCTTGTGAACGGTCGCGAAGGTATTGTCGGCGAAAGAGAAAAGAGCGAGATCGGTATGCACGCAGTGCGCGGTGGTACGATCGTAGGCGAACACGAAGTGATGTTTGCCGGCGAAGACGAGATTATCACGATCACCCACAGCGCAAGATCCAAACGCGTTTTTGCGGTTGGTGCAATCCGTGCGGCGAAGTTCCTGAAAGGAAAACAGCCAGGCAAGTATGAGATGAAACATCTTTTAGCCGAAGAAAATTAATGGGTTATATATTAAACACGCATTGAATTTTCTATATTCAATGCGTGTTTTGTTTTAATTTCACGGTGTTCCCGCTTCCCACGTATCAGGATCAAAGGATGGAATTTTTGTACGGTTGTTTCCAATAAAATGACTTTCGTCGTAGTAAGCAGATACCGCGTACCCTTTCGCGCTTGTTTGCGCCACCCACGTTCCGTCAATCTTTTTTACCAATGTACGATATATAGGAGCAATATAAGTTCCGATTGCATAATTCGGACTTCCATTTTCTCCAAGGTCTACTTCCGTCGTAAAAATATAATACGTATCATCATCGACAAACTGAATTAAGAAAGACAAATTTTCCGATTCTAAGGAAAATAACTCTTCTAAATCCTTTTTTTGGTC
>JAZOPU010000008.1:0-1724 GCA_045655705.1 Candidatus Scatosoma sp. | reverse complement strand
GCGTCAAGGTATTGCTTGGGAGGAATGAGCATGGCAAGGTTGGTCTTACCGCAAGCGGAAGGGAATGCCGCCGCCACGTATTTCATTTCTTTATCTTGAGGACGTTTTACGCCAAGGATAAGCATGTGTTCTGCCATCCAGCCTTCTTTCTTACCAAGGTTGGTAGCGATACGAAGTGCGAAGCACTTTTTACCAAGCAATACGTTGCCGCCGTAAGCAGAGTTTACGGAAATAATCGTGTTGTCTTCGGGGAAGTGCATGATGTATCTCTTTTCGGGGTTTACGTCACACTTCGCGTGGAAACCTTTAACGAAGTCGCCGTCTGCGCCAAGCGCGTCCAAGCACATTTTGCCTACTCTCGTCATGATCATCATGTTGAGTACAACGTAGATAGAGTCGGTGATTTCAATACCGATTTTGGAGAAAGGCGAGCCAACTACGCCCATCGAATAGGGAATAACGTACATCGTTCTGCCAGCATACGCGCCCGCAGCGATTTCGTTTACCATAGCATACGCTTCTTTGGGGGATTTCCATTTCACGATGGAATGAGGAAGCGCATCCTCTTCGTTTTCACAGCAAATGAACGTTCTGTCCTCTACGCGGGCAACGTCGTTTTCCGCGGTTCTGTGGTAGTAGCAATCGGGAAGAAGTTCTTGGTTGAGCTTAATCATTTCGCCCGTTGCACAAGCTTCTTCTCTCAAAGCGTCTCTTTGCGCGTCACTGCCGTCGATCCAAACCACTTTGTCGGGCTTTGCAAACGCCTGACAGTCCGCTACGAATTGAAGCACTTTCTTGTTGTTAGTCATAAAATTTCTCCTTAAAAGTTTATTATTTTTTTGTCAATTTTTCTTTGGCAAAACTTTCCATAGGCTTCGTGCCCAAAGTCTACCAAATATATTATACCATAAAAAAAATCGATTGTAAACAGTTTTTTCAAAAATTTTTTTAATAATTATAAAAAAGGTGGCACTGCTCCCTTGTAATTTTTGGAAATTAACGTAAACTATGTGGGACAAGGAGAAAAACTATGAAAAATAAATACAACGACAACCGCTTGGCGGAGGAATTTGATTTGATTATCCTAACGAACAACGCGCACGCGGGGCGCGGACTACCCCAAGGCAGTTTGGGCACTTTGACCTATTCGTACACAGGCGCGCACAGACCTATGTACGGACAATTTGAAAAAGCGGGCGGAGAAAAGGTGGAAGAAGCACTTGCCTTCCCCGATTTTAGAGTACTCAACGAACGCATTGACAGCGACCTTACCCTTATTTTGCGTTACCTTATCGCCAAACAGCCGATAAAATCCCGCGCATAAAGCAAATTTCCTTATCTATAACGCGCGCGCGGGCTTGACAAAGCACAAAAAAACGATTATACTATATTTAATAATCAATAAAAGGATTTTTACGTATGAGATTGGTAATCAAGGTGGGCACGTCCACGCTGGCGCACGCAACGGGGAAACTGAATATCCGCTTGACGGGCGAGCTTTGCCGTGTGGTAAGTGATTTAAAAAACGCGGGACACGAAGTTATTTTGGTATCTTCTGGCGCGATTGGTATGGGCGTTGGCAAGCTTGCGCTTTCTCAAAAACCCACGGATATCCCCACCAAGCAAGCGGCGGCGGCTGTTGGGCAATGCGAGCTGATGTATACGTACGATAGATTATTCACCGAATACAACCACACCGTGGCGCAAATTCTTTTGACGGGTTC
>JAZOPU010000007.1:0-1826 GCA_045655705.1 Candidatus Scatosoma sp. | reverse complement strand
GGCGAAGACGGCAGACTTTGGGCTTGTAACCCCGAAAACGGTTTCTTCGGCGTTGCTCCTGGCACGAACGAAAAATCCAACCCCAACGCACTTGCTTCCACGCGCAAAGGCACGATCTTCACGAACGTTGCGCTCAACCCCGCGGACAACACCGTTTGGTGGGAAAAACTGACCAAGCAAGCACCTGCAAACTTGATCGACTGGACGGGTAAGCCTTGGACGCCTGATTGCGGACGTAACGCGGCGCACCCCAACTCCCGTTTCACCGCACCTGCGGAAAACTGCCCTTGCATCTCTCCTGCATTCAACTCCAAAGAAGGTGTGCCCCTTTCCGCGATTATCTTCGGCGGAAGAAGAGCAACGACGACTCCGCTCGTATATCAATCGAGAGATTGGAACCACGGTACGTTCGTAGGCACGATCATGTCCTCTGAAACGACGGCGGCTGCAACGGGCGCGGTAGGCGTTCTTCGTCACGATCCTATGGCTATGAAACCTTTCATGGGCTACTCGGTAGATAGATACTTCCAGCACTGGATTGATATGGGTGCGAAAGTGGAAGAAAGCAAACAACCCAAGATCTTCAACGTAAACTGGTTCCGTCAGGACGAAAACGGCAACTTCATGTGGCCGGGATTTGGCGACAACATGCGCGTGCTTGACTGGATTTTGGATCGTTGCGAAGGTAAAGTGGAAGCTCGCGAAACGGCAATCGGTTATCTTCCTTACGCAAAAGACATCAACATTGAAAACTGCGATATCGACGCGGCAACGCTTGATAAATTGCTCGTAGTTGACAAAGCGCGTTGGGCTGCGGAAGCGGAAGAAATCACTTCCTACTATGCAGAAAACTTCGGCGACAAGATGCCCAAAGAAATTATGGACAATCTTGCAATCCTTAAAAAGAACTGCGCTGAATAATTATCAGTAACAAAAAATAAGCTTGGAAATTTCCAAGCTTATTTTTTGTGCGAAAATTCGCTAATTTTTGAAAATTGTAATATACTGATATAAGAAAAAAAGATAAATATGAAATATTACCACAATTTTCCGAAAGAAAATCACAAAAATACCCCAAAATAAAAAAACACCAAAAAATTATTGCGCTTTTTTAGAAAGGGGAATATAATAGAAAGTGAAGTATTTGAACAAAGTTTAAAAGTGAAGTATTGACTTTTGTCAAAGTGAAGTAGCAACTTCGTCGCAGTGAAGTTTGCCCCTTTGGGGCAAGTTGTGGAAATATTTCAATAACTTTTTTGCATAGCAAAAAAACTTCACTTGTGCGAAGCACATACTTCACTACGTAGTAACTTCACTTTTCACGAAGTGAAAAACTTCACTTAAAAAAGGAGAAGAGTATGTATAAAATTACAGATTTATTCGATTTAGAGCATACCCAAGCAAAGGCGTATTTGCAAGAATTTGAAAACCCTTGGGAAGCTTTGGGAGGGATAAAACAATGTATTCAAACGCTGGGAGCGTCCTTGGATAAAAACGAGTATGACGAGATCGCGCCCGAAATTTGGGTGCATAAAAGTGCGAAAATCGCACCAACGGCACTACTCAATCCGCCCTGTATTATCGGGGAGAATACGGAAGTTCGGCATTGTGCGTTTATTCGCGGTAGCGCGCTCGTGGGTAAAAATTGCGTGGTGGGGAATTCCGTGGAGCTGAAAAACGTGATCTTGTTCGACAACGTGCAAACGCCACATTATAACTACGTGGGGGATAGCATTTTGGGCTATAAAGCGCATATGGGTGCAGGCTCCATCACGTCCAACGTCAAATCGGACAAAACCCCTGTCACAATCAAAGACGGCGAAGAA
>JAZOPU010000006.1:0-12462 GCA_045655705.1 Candidatus Scatosoma sp. | reverse complement strand
AATATCTACCCGCTTTCTTGCGTACGCGGTGTGGTAAAAGAAAACAGTATTTATAAAAGCAACGGCGTGGTCGTTGAGAAGGAGTAGAGTATGGGGAAATATTTTGGCACGGACGGTTTTCGCGGGGAAGCGAACGTAGACGTAACGGCGGAGCAGGCGTTTAAAATCGGTCGGTATTTGGGGTGGTATTTAAACAGCCAAAAACCCGCGGGAGAGCGGGCGCGGATTGCGATTGGTAAGGATACGAGAAGATCGGGGTATATGTTTGAATACGCATTAGCGGGCGGTATCGTATCGTCGGGCGCGGACGCGTATTTATTGCACGTAACGACCACACCGTCGGTGTCTTTCGTGGTACGGACGGAGAATTTTGACAGCGGGATTATGATTTCCGCGAGCCATAACCCGTTCTATGATAACGGTATCAAGCTGTTCAACGGCGCGGGCGAGAAAATGGACGAGCAAACGATTGAAAAAATCGAAGCGTACTTGGACGGAAAATCGGGCGAAGTGCCGTATGCAAAGCGCGGAGAGATCGGCAGGACGGTGGACTACGTAGCAGGGCGTAACCGCTACGTGGGATATTTGATTTCGCTTGGCATTTATAGCTTTAAGGGGATGAAAGTAGGCTTGGACTGTGCGAACGGTAGTGCTTGGACGATTGCCAAAGCGGTGTTCGACGCGCTCGGTGCGACGACGTTCGTTATGGGTGTAGAGCCTGACGGCACGAACGTGAACGCGGGCGTTGGTTCGACGCATATCGAAGCGTTGCAAGCGTTCGTGAAAGAAAAGGGCTTGGACGTGGGGTTTGCCTACGACGGCGACGCGGATAGATGTCTTTGCGTGGACGAGAACGGCGAGCTTGTGGACGGGGATAGAATTATTTATTTATACGCGCGGTATATGAAAGAACGCGGAAAGCTTATCGGGAACACCGTCGTTACCACCGTTATGTCCAACTTCGGCTTGTATAAAGCACTTGACGAGATCGGGATTAACTATGAAAAAACAGCAGTCGGGGATAAGTACGTATACGAGCGTATGGCGGAAAAGGGATATATACTTGGCGGGGAACAGTCGGGTCATATCATTTTCTCTAAATACGCAATGACGGGCGACGGCGTTTTGACGAGTTTGAAAGTTATGCAAGCCATGATCGACAAAAAAATGCCCCTGTCCGCTTTGGCAGGGCAAATGAAAGTATATCCGCAGGTACTTGTCAACGTGCGGGTAAAGGATAAAGCAAGAGCGCGCGCGGATAAAGACGTCGTGCAAGCGATCGCGCTTGCGGAAGAACGCCTTGGCGATACGGGTAGAATACTCGTTCGGGAATCGGGCACAGAGCCCGTCGTTAGAGTAATGGCGGAAGCGGAAACCAACGAGCTTTGCGCTGAGTTAGTGCAATCCATCGTGGACGTGATCGAGAAAAACGGACACAAAGAACAGTGAGGTTTTTGCCTTGCAGGCAAAAGTGAAGTATGCCATTTTGGCAAGTGAAGTAGCGACTTTATCGCAGTGAAGTTTGCCCCAAAGGGGCAAGTTGTGGAAATATTATAAATTTATACCATAACTTTTTTGCGAGAGCAAAAAAAATTCACTTGTGCGAAGCACAAATTTCACTTGCGCTTTGCGCAAATTTCACTTTTCACAAAGTGAAAAATTTCACCTTTATACGATAACCGCCTTGGAAGCTCGCGCTTCCCAGGCGGGTACCTATATGATAAGGGGGAAAATGATGAGCGATTTTATTTTCGGTTACCCACAACCGATTTACGAGTATATTGTATCATAATAGGTAAAAAAAGTAAAACACCTAAACAAAAATTTTTAAAAAATTTTAAAAGGTATGCATACACACAAAAAATGTGATAATTTTACATTATTCGACAAAGCAAACAGCAAAGCACGACGGAAAGTAAATAGGACACAACGGCAATCACGAGCGCGAGCGTGAGCTTTTTTCTTTTTAAGCCCGCAAAGTATACCGCGCCGATATAAAAAATCGTTTCCGAAGAACCGTAGGCAACACACGCGCAACGGGCGGGGTAGCTGTCCACGCCATAACGCGATAAAATCTCCGAAAGTACCGCAAGCGCACCGCTCCCCGAAAGCGGTTTTACAATGAGTAGCGGGGCGATTTCGTTGGGAATACCCGTAAAGGAAAAAACGGGTTTTAAAAGCTGGGCGAGCTTTTCTTCCAGCCCGCTCACCTCAAAGAGTTTAGACAGCATCGTAACCGTGGCGATATAAGGAAAAATGGATAAAATGAGCGGAAACGCGCCTTTCACGCCTTCGGCAAAGCAATCAAACAGCTTGACTTTTTTGGTGAGCGCGTAGATAAACGAGAGTAAAAAAATAAGGGGCACGAGCAAGGCGAGAACGTAATTCATTGCATACCCGTCCCCCTTGTTTTTTGTTTTTTTGGCGGTATCAAAAGACGAGTGAAGAAAGCCCCGATTGCCGTGGAAAAAATGGAAGTGATAAGCGTAGGGATAACGATATCCGTGGGCGCAATACTGCCAAGCGCTACTCTCACACCGATAATCGAAGTAGGGATAAGTTGCAAGGAAGTGGCGTTTAAAACAAAGAGCATAGAAGAAGCGTATTCCGCGTTTTGAGATTTGTCAAGAAGCTGAGCCCCGCGTATGCCGTAGGGGGTTGCCGCGCCCGAAATACCAAGCAGATTAACGGACATATTCATGCAAATACAATCCAGCGTTTCGCTATCGTCTGTTTTGAAAAGCTTTTTGGCAATGGGTTTTAAAAGCTTGGAGGTTTTGCGCGTGATCCCGCTTTGTTTCCACACTTCCATAAGCCCCAGCCACACGCAATAGCTGGCAAGGAGCGATAGACATAGCGTTGCGCTTTTGCTTGCACCGCTAAGCAGGGTTTGCAAAAACGCGTCGGGGTTTAGAATAAGTAAAATCAAGTTTGAAAAGATAAAAATGACGGCAAAAACGGTGTTCATAGCTTATCTATATGCGGAAAGCTTGTTTAAAATGCCCGCAAAAGCTTTACATTTACTTTGAAAAGGTGTATAATAAGGAAGAAATTGATTGCAAGGAAGTAGGATTATGGCAAAGAAACCTTACTATATCACGACGGCGATTGCGTACACGTCGGGCAAACCGCATATCGGCAACACCTACGAAGCGGTGCTTGCGGACGCGATTGCGCGCTTTAAGCGCAAACAGGGCTACGACGTATTTTTCCAAACGGGTACGGACGAGCACGGTCAAAAAATTCAAGAAAAGGCGCACGCGGCGGGCGTTTGTGAGCAAGCGTTCGTGGACGGCGTTGCAGGCGAGATTAAAAACATTTGGGATCTCGTTGGCACTTCATACGATAAATTTATGCGCACCACCGATCCTTATCACGTGGAACAGGTGGCGAAGATTTTTAAAAAATTCTACGACCAAGGGGATATTTACAAGGGCTACTATGAAGGTATGTATTGCACGCCCTGCGAATCTTTTTGGACGGAAAGCCAACTCGTGGACGGCAAATGCCCCGACTGTGGCAGGGAAGTAAAGCCCGCCAAGGAAGAAGCGTACTTTTTCAAAATGGGCAAATACGCCGACCGTTTGATCGAGCATATCAACGCGCACCCCGAGTTCATTCAACCCGTATCGAGAAAGAACGAGATGATGAACAATTTCCTTTTGAAAGGCTTGCAGGATCTTTGCGTTTCCCGCGTAACCTTCACTTGGGGCGTGCCCGTGAACTTTGACAAAAAACACGTCGTGTACGTGTGGCTGGACGCGCTCACCAACTATATCACGGGGCTTGGCTACGACGCGGACGGAAACCATAGCGAAAATTATAAAAAGTATTGGCCTGCGGATTTACATCTTATCGGCAAGGATATTTTGCGTTTCCACACCATTTATTGGCCCATCTTCTTGATGGCGCTTGGCGAACCGCTCCCCAAACAGGTATTCGGACATCCTTGGCTACTTATGGGCGACGGCAAAATGAGTAAATCTAAGGGCAACGTCATTTACGCGGACGACCTTGCAAGACTTTTCGGGGTGGACGCGGTGCGTTATTTCGTGCTCCACGAAATGCCGTTCGATAACGACGGACAAATCACGTGGGAGCTTGTATGCGAACGCTTCAACACGGATCTTGCCAACGTTTTGGGTAATCTCGTATCCCGTACGGTGGCAATGATTGAAAAATATTTTGGCGGAACGGTAGTGAAATCCCCCGAAAGCAGAGAAACGGAGCTTGACAAAGAGTTTAAAAAACTTGCAAGCGAAACGGTGAAAAAGGTGGAAGCAAAAGCCGACGCGCTCCGTATTGCCGACGCGATCACGGAAATATTCACACTCCTTCGCCGTGCGAATAAATATATCGACGAAACCATGCCTTGGGCGCTTGCCAAGGACGAAACGCAAAAAGACCGCTTGAACGACGTTTTGTATAATCTCGCGGAAACGGTGCTTATTTGCGCGTCGCTACTGGATAGCTTTATGCCTGAAACGAGCGAAAAAATGCTTGCGGCATTTGGCGGAAAGGCGAGAAGCTTGGAAGAGTGCACCGCGTTTGGTATGCCTGAAAGCATAACCGTGCAAAAGTGCGCGCCGTTGTTTGCGAGAATGGATTTCAAGGCGTTAGCGCCCGAGATTGAAAAAATCCGTTTGGCGCAAATCGCCGAAGCGGAAAAACAAAACGCGCCCAAAGCGGAAGAGAATAAAAAGGCGGAGATCACCTTTGAAGATTTTGAAAAAATTCAGCTTAGAGTTGGTGAGATTATCGCTTGCGAGCCTGTACCAAAGTCCAATAAACTGCTCAAAGAAACGGTAAAATTCGGTAACGAAACGCGCACGGTAGTTTCGGGGATTGCTAAGCATTATACCCCCGAAGAAATGGTGGGCAAAAAGGTGGTATTTATAACCAACCTTGCGCCGAGAAAGGTGTGTGGCATACTCTCCGAAGGTATGATTCTTGCCGCGGAAGATAAAAACGGCACGCTTGCGCTCGTAACCCCCGATAAGGATATCGAAAACGGAGCGGAGCTGGGATAAAAAAAGTGAAGTATTTGCCCGTTGGGCAAAAGTGAAGTATGTCTAAAGTCAAGTGAAGTAGCGAATTTATCGCAGTGAAGTTTGCCCCTTTTGGGGCAAGTGATGAAAATATTACCACGACTTTTTCGCAAAGCGAAAAAATTTCACTTGCGTTTTGCGCAAATTTCACTTTGACGAAGTCAAAATTTCACTTTTCACAAAGTGAAAAATTTCATTGCGACTAAAAGGAGCTATATGTATATCGACGTACATTGTCATTTGACGGGCGGAGATTACGAGCAGGTGGGCGGTGTGGAGTCCGTCGTGGCGCGGGCAAGCGCGGACGGCGTGGGGCGCATTATCTGTTCGGGGTGTGATCTGGATTGCTCGTTCGAGGGCGCGGAAATCGCCCGAAAATATGAAAACGTATATTTTTGCACGGGTTTTCACCCGGGGGAATTGAAAAAGTATCAAGACGGCGATTTGGAAAAGCTTGCGAGCCTGTGCGACGATCAAAAATGCGTTGCCGTGGGCGAGATAGGACTTGATTATCATTTCGACGATAACCCAGAGCCGAGCTTTCAGCGGGAGCTGTTTATAAGGCAAATGCAAATGGCAAACGAATACGGCTTGCCTATCGTCGTGCATTCGCGCGACGCGGCAGGGGAAACGTTTGAGATTTTGGAAAAGAATAAAAATCTTTTAAAGCACGGGTTTTTGGTGCATTGTTATTCTTATTCTCCTGAAATGGCAAAACGCTTTTTGGGCTTGGGTGCATACTTTTCATTTGGCGGTCCGTGCACGTTCAAGAACGCGCGAAAGGTGGTGGATAGCGTTCGGGAAATCCCCATCGATCGAATACTTTCCGAAACCGATTGTCCCTTTTTAACACCCGAACCGCTTCGCGGACAGTTCCCCAACGAGCCGAGAAATATTCCGCATATCGTGAAACGTCTTGCCGAGATTAAAGGCGTTGATGAAAAGGATATGCAAACGCAAATTTATGAAAATGCAAAACGGTTGTTTTTTAAACTCCGTTGAAAGGTAGAGATATGGAAGAAAATAAAAACGTAACGCAAAACCCCGCTCCGCAAAACGGACAGGGCGGACAAGGTCAGGGCAGACGCCGTCGCCGTAAGAAAAAGAAAAACGGCGGGCAAAATACGGCGCAAAGCCAAGCGCAAAATACTCAAAACGCGCAAAAACAGCCCCAACAAGTACAAAACCAACCCAAACAAAAGCAAAATAACAAACCGCAAAAAAATCAGCAAAATAAACAAAACAATGCTGGCGATAACCGCAAGGATACGTATGCATACGTTTTGGACGGGAACTTGTATATCAACCTTACCAACAAGTGCTCCAACGGCTGTGATTTTTGCGTGCGCAACGAACGAGCAAGCTACTACGGGAACTATTTATGGCTTCGCCACGGCGAACCTACGCCCGAAAAAGTGATTGCTGCGGTGAATGGTATGGGCGATTTGTCGCGCTTTAAGGAAGCGGTATTTTGCGGGTTTGGCGAGCCTACCTACCGCGTGGAAGAAATGACCGCGCTTTGCGATTATTTCCATAGCAAAGGACTTTCCACGCGCTTGAATACCAACGGTCAAGGCAATCTTATCAATAAACGGGATATCGTACCTGAACTCAAAAAAAAGATTGATCTTGTCAACGTGTCGCTCAATGCCTCGTGTGCGGAAAAGTATCAAAAAATTTGTCGTTCGCAGTTTGGCGAAAGCGGGTTTGAAGCAATGATCGAGTTCGCCAAGCTTTGTAAAAAGAACGGAGTGAATTGCCGTTTCTCTATCGTCGATTGCATTGGCGAAGAAGAAGTCGAAGCTTGCAAACGGCTTGCCGAAAGCGCGCGTATACCTTTGTATATTAGAAGTTATATTACCGACAGCGGTGAATAAACGTATATATGCGTCGCAATACTTCGTTGAACTTGCGTTTTCCCTTGGTCGTTTACGGAGAAGTAAACTCTCATCGGGAAAGCCACGTTCTCCTTGTCTTGCTCGCATCTCTGCGTTTATTATCAATAAATTAAGGATACACAATGAACCAACTTAAAGATATACTGCAAAAACACGGATTTTCGTTTAAAAAGCAGTTCGGGCAAAATTTCCTGTCCGATACGAACTTGCTTACGTCAATCGTATCGGCGGCGGGCGTAGACGAAAATAAAACGGTGGTGGAGATCGGTTGCGGAGCGGGTACGCTCACCCGTGCGATCGCTACGCGTGCGAAAAAAGTGTATGCGTTTGATATTGACAAGGACTTGCAACCCGTACTTGCGGAAACGCTGGCTGGATTAGAGAACGTAGAAGTGATTTTCCGCGATTTTAATAAAATCAATTTAAAAGAATTTGAAGACGAGATCGGGGAATATATCGTGGTGGCGAACTTGCCCTATTATATCACTACCCCTTTGGTGGCGAAATTTTTAGAAGAGAGCGAAAAGGTACAAGGGCTGTCGATTATGGTGCAGGAAGAAGTCGCCGAAAGATTTTGCGCTAAGGAAAACACGCCCGAGTATGGGGCAATCACGGCGGCGATTGCGTTAAAGGGCGAAGCGAAAATCGTCAAAAGAGTACCGCGGACGATGTTTATGCCCCGTCCGAACGTAGATTCGGCGGTAGTGCGGATTGATTTTGACCGCGGAAGAATTCCAGTCAAAAGCGAAAAAGCGTATCGCCAAACGGTGAAGTGTGCGTTTTTAAATAGAAGAAAAACGTTGGAAAATAACTTGGTGAATTTCTTCTCACTCACGCGCGAGCAAGCAAAGGCCGTGCTTGCGTTGGCGGGGATAGAAGAAAAAGCGCGCGGAGAAACGCTTTCCCCCGCCCGCTTTGCGTTGCTTTCGGATATTTTAATGGAAAAAGAATTTATAAAATAGAGATAAAGGAGAGAAGGATGCAAGAAATTTTACTCGATGAGTTGAAAAAAATTGAAATCGAAATTTTAGAGCAGGTGCATAAGGTTTGTCAAGAACAAGGGTTGCGCTATTCCTTGTGTGGAGGAACGTTGCTTGGCGCGATTCGGCATAAAGGGTATATTCCTTGGGATGACGATATTGATATTTTTATGCCTCGCCCCGATTATAATAAGCTTATCGAATATTGCAAAACACATGAAACGCCGTTTACGTTGCTTTGTCACGAAACGGATAACCGCTATGGATATCTTTTTGGGAAAGCAATGTCCAAAAAGGCAAAAATCATCGAAGAAAACAATGAAACGAACGGGATTAAGATGGGGGTATATATAGATATTTTCCCGTTAGATGGTTTGGCGGATACGTATGAAAAGTCTAAAAAACTTTTCAATAAAACCCGTTTCAAGCGCGAATTATTAATTGCAAAGAATTGGTCGAGATTTTTCAAGAGTAGAACACACTCATGGTATTATGAACCATTCCGTTTTGCTTTTTTTATAATGAGTCGTTTTGTATCGAGAAAGAAATTAATTGAATCTATCCAAAATAAATATAAGAACTTCGATTTTGATAATAATCAATATGCTGCTACGGTATGTGGATCGTATCGATTAAAGGAGATTTTACCTACAAAAGTGTATGCAGAATATACGGAGATTGAATTTGAGGGAAGAAAATTTATAGCGATAAAAGATTACGACGCATATTTGTCAAGTATTTATGGCGATTATATGCAGTTACCGCCAGAAGAAAAAAGATGTTCACATCATATGTTTAAAGCTTATTATGAGGAGGAAAAATAAATGAATGTAGCCGTTATTATTGCGGGTGGATCGGGGCATAGAATGGGACAAGATATTCCCAAACAGTTTATAAACGTATACGATAAACCTGTATTGATTTATACGTTGGAAAGTTTTCAACAGCATCCTATGGTTGATGCAATAGAAGTGGTTTGCATCGATGGTTGGCAAGATTTGGTTTGGGCATATGCAAAGCAATTTAATATTACGAAATTGAAATGGATTATCCAAGGTGGTGCGACGGGACAAGAATCTATTCGAAACGGTGTGTATAATTTGCAGGACAAATGCGGGGAAGACGACGTTGTAATTATTCACGATGGTATCCGCCCGCTTATTGAAGAAAGCGTTCTTTCAGACGTTATTACAAAGTGTAAAGAGTATGGGAACGCCGTAACCTCTATGCCGTATAACGAACAAATTTTTGTGATTGACGATGAGAAATCTACCACGAAATATATCCCTCGCGAAACGTTGCGCCGTGTTTCCACGCCACAAGCTTATAAATTTGGCAAATTGAATTGGGCGTATCAAAAAGCTTTTGAGGAAGAAATTGGGATTTACGGCTCGTCGTATACAAACACAATGATGGTAGAACTTGGTGAAAGATTATATTTTGCGGCTGGTTCAGATAAAAACATCAAATTGACGACAAAAGATGATTTGGAACTTTTTAAAGCGTATTTGAAAGCAGATAAAGCAAAGTGGTTGAAATAAATTATGTCGAAATATTTAAACAATCCTTTATACCGTGACGATATTGAAAAAGTAGCAAATCAAACGCTACCTTGGGAAAAATTGAGAGATAAAAGCGTGCTCATTTGCGGGGCAACAGGACTTATCGGTAGCTTTTTGGTGGACGTTTTAATGTATAAAAACACATACCATAATTTAAACTGTACGGTATTGGCTACGGGTCGAAATATGCAGCGTGGGAAAGAGCGTTTTGCACGTTATTTGAACAATGTCTTATTCCGTTTTTTAGCTGTGGATATAAATGGCAATTTCGATATAGAGAAAAACGTACATTACATTGTGCATTTGGCAAGTAACACGCATCCGATTGCCTATGCAACCGATCCCGTAGGGACAATATTGACGAATATTATAGGTACGGACAATCTTCTTCGCTTAGCAGTCGAAAAGAAAGTACAACGTTTTTTATTTGCGTCTTCTGTGGAAATATACGGTGAAAATCGCGGGGATTGCGAGCTGTTTGACGAGCGGTATTGTGGATATATTGATTGCAATACGCTTCGCGCGGGTTATCCCGAGGGTAAACGTGCCGGGGAGGCTCTTTGTCAAGCTTACATTAAACAATATGGATTGGATATTGTTATTGCGAGATTAGCTAGAACGTATGGCGCAACCGTTCTTGCAACGGATACAAAAGCAATATCACAGTTTATTCAAAAAGGAGTAAAGGGTGAAAATATCGTTTTGAAATCCGAGGGAAATCAATTGTATTCGTATAGCTATGTTGCAGATGCCGTTTCAGCACTTTTGGTATGCCTATTTAACGGTGTTTGCGGAGAGGCTTATAATGTCGCGGATGCGGCATCAAACATTACTTTGAAAGAGCTTGCTACTCTTATTGCGGATTATGTTGGAACGAAGGTCGTATTTGAATTACCTTCAAAAACGGAAAGCGCGGGATATTCTAAAGCGACAAAAGCAATTATGAGTGAAAAGAAGATTAAAGAGATCGGATGGTTTCCTATGTATTCAATGGGAGAAGGAATAAGAAGAACGATTAAAATGTTAAAAGATTAAATAAGCGTGGAGAAATTTCTCCACGCTTATTTTATATCAATGCAATCAAACCGCATAACGTACCAATCAAACCACCGCCGAAAAGATCGGTGGGGTAGTGCCAGCCTAAGGCAAACCGCGCATAGGCAAGTAAACAGCCAAGTAGATATAAGGGTAAAGACAAAAACCAACAAAACGGAATAAAAACGGTAGCAATCGCAAACGCGCACGCCGTGTGACGGCTGGGGAATGATTTCCCCGCTTTTTTCTTTTCTACGAGCGGTGTGATTTTTTCTTCAAACGGTCGCTTTCGGTTGAGTATAATTCGTAAAACTTGCACGCAAATCAAACACGCCAAAAACGCTAACCCTACGAACAATACTTCGTGCGTTTGCTTGGTGCATAATAAATACACACCCAAGGCAAGATAACAAAATGCAAATATTGCCGTGCATATTTTGCTTGTCCAGGTCAATACACTCTCTTTGCCTTTCCAAAACGAAGAATGTTTTTCATATACTTTTTGATAATCGTAACGCATATATACAGTATAGCACAAACCCTTTTTTCAAGCAAGCATTTTACAATCGTTGCCAAACTTCGCAAATATTTTTCATTTTTTGTTAAAAACTTTCTTTCAAATGCTTGAAAAATGAAAGAAATTATAGTATAATAATAAAAATCGCCCCACGCGATTGGTTGTCAAACGCGGGGAGCGCAGAAATATCAGGGGGTACTTCTTATGAACGTACAAGGAGAAAACATTAGAAACATTGCCGTTGTAGGACACAGCGGCGAGGGCAAAACGACGCTTGTGGAAGCGATGCTTTTCAACGGCGGGGCGATTGACAGGCAGGGTAAAGTTACGGACGGTACGACCGTATCCGATTTTGACGATTTGGAAAAATCCAAAAAAATGTCCATTTACACGTCCTGTTCGTATCTTACGTGGAAAGGCGTAAAAGTCAACTTGCTCGACTTGCCCGGTTATTACGATTTTGAAGGCGAACGCAGCGCAGGACTTCGCGCGGCGGGCGGAGCGTGTTTGGTTATCGGGGCGAACGGGGTATTGCCTATCGGCGCGCAAAGCGTGGTGGATTATTGCTTGAAGCTTGGGAAACCGCTGATTATCTTTATTAACGGTATGGATAAAGAAAACGCGGACTATATGGGAACGGTTGCGGCGCTTAAAGCCAAATACGCAGGCAAGCTCGCGCCTATCCAAATTCCTATTATGGAAAACGGGAAGATGCAAGGCTGTATCAATGCGTTGCAAGAAAGAGCGTATCTTTTCAAGGAAGGCGGACCGCAGGAAATTCCCATTCCCGAAAATATGAAAGACGCCGTGGAAGAAATGAAAGCACAGCTTATGGAAACGGCGGCGGAAAACGACGAAGTATTACTCGATAAATATTTTGAAACGGGCGATCTCACGCGCGAAGAAACCATTCGCGGTATACGCCTTGGTATTGCGTCCGTGAACACGATACCCGTTATGGCGGGATCTGCGCTCCAAAACCGTGGCGTTATCAACCTTTTGAATGAAATCGTAACGTATATGCCCCAAGCGAGCGAGCGTTTGAATACGCTTGCCGACGATTTAGTAAACGATAAAATTATTAACGTACCGACGGAAGAAAACGCACCGTTCGCGGCGCAGGTGTTCAAGACGGTGATCGATCCTTACTCTGGAAAACTCTCCTATTTGAAGAGCTTCCGCGGTGTGCTCAAAAGCGGTTCGACGGTGTGGAATGCGAACAACGAATGCGAAGAACGTATCGGTCAAGTATATCTTCTCAAAGGCAAAAAAATGGAGCCTGTGGACTTTTTGTCGGCAGGGGATATCGGTGCAGTGAATAAGCTTGGGAACACGAACACGGGCGACACGCTTTGCGATGCAAACGCAAAAGTGCGTTTCACGCCCATGCACTTCCCTAAACCTACTTTGTTTATGGCAGTT
>JAZOPU010000005.1:0-1486 GCA_045655705.1 Candidatus Scatosoma sp. | reverse complement strand
ACATAGGAGGATTGTATAATGGACAATCACGAAAGACAGCTTTTAGAAAAAGCGTTAGAAACACTGCACCTTCTGCTGGGCTATGCCGACGCAAAATCGGACTTCAAACCGATCTTGCACGTCATCGAAGGCGGAAAATTTTCCCCGACGTCGGGGAAAACGGAAAAAGAAACGCCCAACGCGGGGACGTCGGGTGAAGCAAAACAAGGCTTTGTTGAATTTACTGAACAGGAGATTAAACAAATGCCAGCATTTTTTAGAAAACTTATTGTCATTCACAAGAAACGCTGTCGTGTGCGTATTCGCCAATGCGGAAAAAACACGACGAACTACGAGATCCGATACCGTGCGGAAGGCTACAACATTTCCGCCAGCGGAAAGACGATCGAACTTGCCAAAGCAAATTTTATTAAAAAACTCAAAACCGCCAAACCGAAAAATGAAGAAGAATATACGATACCGACGACGTTTCATTCGTTCACAATGTACTACTTTGAAACCTTCCGCAAGGAAAAGGTTACTTCGCAAACCTATCGTATCGATCTATCGCGCTATGATAACAACGTGAAAACGTTTTTTGGAGAAAAACCGCTTGCAAAAATCACACCGTTGGACTGCAAAAATTTATTGCAAAAATTGAAAAACGCAGGCAAAGGCAAAACCGCCGACGAAGTATACTCTCTTTTATCCGTTATATTCCGTTGCGCAATCAATCACGGTGTATTGCAGCGTAGCCCACTCGTTATGGTTGCTCACACACACCACCAACGCGAAAACGGCACGGCTCTCACAAAGGAAGAAGAAACCGTTTTGCTGGATTTTTTATCGGATAGCGTGTATTTACTCCCTGCGGTGCTTATGCTCTATTGCGGTTTACGCCCGAACGAATTGCAAACAGCAATCATTGACGGCGATTTTATTAAAGCGGTGAACAGCAAGCGGAAAAGCCGAACGGTGGAATATAAGCGCATACCGATTATCGATCGCTTGCGACCGTTTTTGCCTGGGGACGGGATTATTAAGATCCCAACGCTCGATATACTGCGCCGACGGATCCGCGCCGCACTTCCCAAACACAAGCTTTACGATCTGCGAACGACGTTTTATTCGCGTTGCAAAGAATGCGGTGTTTCGGAGCACGCGTTGAAGCACTTCGTTGGACATTCGCTTGGCGCACTCGGAAACGCCTACACGGATCTTTCGGACGAATACCTTCTTTTAGAAGGTAAAAAACTCAATCAATGGTAAAATTCCCCGAAACTGCCCCATTTTTTAAAAATCGTCTGCGGTAGAAACGCAAAAAACGGCGGTTTTTCATAGATTTTTCTACAAAAAACCGCCGTTTTGGTGCGGACGAAGGGACTTGAACCCACACGGTGTTACCCACAGGAACCTGAAACCTGCGCGTCTGCCAATTTCGCCACGTCCGCTTATTCAATTACCTTTATCGCCGTTTTCACGACTTCGTTTGCTTGTCGCTTAATCT
>JAZOPU010000004.1:0-2285 GCA_045655705.1 Candidatus Scatosoma sp. | reverse complement strand
TTTTTACAAACCACAAGGAAGTTTAAAAAAAATAAAAAAAAACCCCCCGCCTTTTTTCGCTGCCTGCGATTTTTTATTTTGTTTGTTAGATTTCCATATTCGGATAAAGGGGATATTTGTCGCAAAGCGCTTTCACGCGGGAAACGATTTCGTCTTTTTTGTTTTCAAAATCTTTCAAGGTCAAACCGATAAGCTTGCCCACTTCCACCATATCTTCTTCTTTAAAGCCACGGGTGGTAACGGCGGCAGTACCCACACGGATACCGCTGGTGATCGAAGGCTTTTGCGTGTCGAACGGGATTGCGTTCTTGTTTACGGTGATACCCACTTCGTCTAAAAGCGTTTCCGCTTCTTTACCCGAGCTTACTTTCATACCCGTAAGGTTAATAAGCATAAGGTGGTTGTCCGTACCGCCGGAAACGAGTTGGAAGCCTTCTAAAAGGAGTGTTTTAGCAAGTGCTTGCGCGTTTTTCACGATTTGGTTTGCATACGCCTTGAACGCGGGTTCTAACGCTTCTTTAAAGCATACCGCTTTACCTGCGATCGTGTGCATAAGCGGACCGCCTTGGATACCGGGGAAAATTGCTTTGTTAATTTTCTTTGCAAGTTCTTCGTCGTTGGTGAGAATAAGCCCCCCGCGAGGTCCGCGCAAGGTTTTGTGCGTGGTCGTCGTTACAACGTCGGCATAAGGCATAGGGGAAGGGTGCTCGCCTGCTGCGACAAGTCCTGCAATGTGCGCCATATCTACCATAAAATACGCGCCCACTTCTTTTGCGATTTCTGCAAATTTCTTAAAGTCGATAACGCGGGGATAAGCCGATGCGCCAGCCAAAATAAGCTTGGGCTTGCATTCGAGTGCCAAACGGCGTACTTCTTCATAGTCGATTACGTTTTCCGTTTCGGAAACGCCGTAGGGTACGATATTCCAATATTTGCCCGACATATTTACGGGCGAGCCGTGGCTCAAATGTCCGCCGTGTGCAAGGCTCATGGAAAGCACGGTGTCGCCGGGGGTAAGCAGGGCGAAGAATACCGCCATATTCGCTTGTGCGCCCGAGTGGGGTTGTACGTTTGCAAAGCCCGCGTTAAAAAGCTTTTTCGCGCGTTCGATTGCAATCGATTCCACAACGTCCACGTGTTCGCAACCGCCGTAGTAGCGTTTGGAAGGGTAGCCTTCCGCGTATTTATTCGTAAGCGTAGAGCCGTTTGCTTCCATCACCGTTTCGGAAACGAAGTTTTCCGAGGCAATAAGCTCAATCTTGTTTCTTTGTCTGTTCGTTTCGTTTTGAATAGCAACGAAAAGTTCATTGTCGTTTTGTTGTAAAAGATTGTAATTTTTCATTGAACTTTCTTCCTTTTTATCGTTAATAGCAACATTATAGCATTTTTTTTTACACATTTCAAGCGATTGATGGGTATACCCGCGGAATTGTCGTAAAATTTAGAAAAATTTTTTTCATAACGCCTTTTATATTATTGTAAAATCGAAAAAAATTTGCTATAATAATTACGGATATTTTATTTTAAGAGGTTTTATAATTATGGAAAAGATCTATACAGGTAAAACGAAAGACGTGTACAAGCTTGACAATGGCAACGTTATGCTCAAATTCAAAGACGATTGCACGGGCAAAGACGGCGTGTTCGATCCGGGTGAAAACACGGTTGGACTTACGATCGAAGGTATTGGTAAAGCGAACCTGAAATCTTCCGTGTACTATTTCGAGCTTTTGAAAAAAGCGGGCATTAAAACGCACTACGTTTCCGCGGATATCGAAAACGCGACGATGGAAGTGTTACCCGCAACGGTGTTCGGGCACGGCTTGGAAGTTATCTGCCGTTTGGTTGCAACGGGTAGCTTTATTAGAAGATACGGCGAATATATCGAAAACGGCACGCGTCTTGAAGGCGGTTACGTGGAATGTACGTTCAAAAACGACGAAAAAGGCGATCCGCTCGTAACGGCGGAAGGACTTGCGGCGCTTGGCGTTATGAGCGAAGAAATGTTCAAGTCAATGAAAGAGCAGACCTTGAAAATCACGAAAGTGGTTGCCGACGATCTCAAAACGCTTGGTTTGGATCTTTGGGATATCAAATTTGAGTTCGGCTATAACAACGGCGAAGTTATTCTTATCGACGAAATCGCTTCGGGCAATATGCGCGTATATAAAGGCGACAAAATCGTTGAGCCGGTTGAGCTTACGAAACTGATTAACGAAAGATAAAAAATAAAAAAATAAAAGGCATTCGGTTGCGTTTGCAATGCGAATGCCTTTTTGCAAGGA
>JAZOPU010000003.1:0-4925 GCA_045655705.1 Candidatus Scatosoma sp. | reverse complement strand
GTGCAAAGCAGTACCGTGAAGATTAAACGGAAGGGTTTGGTTTTTAAGCCCGAAGCACCGATCTTCATTGCATGGCGCATGGGCAGTTTGGAACGGATAAATTTACTCTCTTCCGGGCGATAGGACTTTTTCTCCATTTTGCTTTCGTCCGTGTCGCGGAAAACTTCTTTTCCACCGTCGTCGGTGATACGGCTGACGTCCTTGAACGTTTTCACGTCCTTTTCGCCCGTCGCAATGATAATATCGCTGTCCGTGTTTTTAAGGAATGCGCGGATTTCTTCAAAATCCTTGTCGGAAAGCTTCGCACCTTTCTTCACGCAAAGCGTGTCGCCGATCGAAGTAACGTTCGCGGACAGGGCTTTTTGTTCTTCCTGCGTTTTGGAAACGTCGGAAATAATTTTACCGTCTTTGAGCTCGATAACGCGGTCGCCGTAGAGTTCCGCAAAATCCCGATCGTGCGAAACGACGATAACCAGCTTATCTTGCGAGAGCTTTTTCAAAGTGTCGAACACCTGCTTACCCGTTGCCGAGTCGAGCGCGCCCGTAGGTTCGTCCGCCATAATAATTTCAGGTGCTTTGACAAGCGCACGCGCAATGGCAATACGTTGCTTTTGACCGCCTGAAAGGGTGTTGGGCTTACGCTTTGCATAGCCCGTGAGATCGACTTCTTCAAGAAGCTGTGCAATTGCTTGCTTGTCTTTGGACTTGCCTTGCAGTTCCAGCGCAAGCGCGATATTGTCTTCTACGGAAAATTCGTTCAAGATATTGTATTCTTGGAAGATAAAGCCGATGAAAGTGTTGCGGTAGCTGTCGAAATCACTTTGCGTGAAATCCTTACTGCTCCTGCCTTTCACGATAATTTCACCGCTTGTCGGTGCGTCCAAGCCACCGCAAACGTTCAGTAGGGTAGATTTACCGCTACCACTCTTACCCAAAAGGAACACCATACCCTTTTCGGGGAATTGCACGGAAACGCCGTCGAGTGCGTGGGTGTCCGCGCCGCCTTTGGTCTTGTAGACCTTGGTTAAATTTTTAACCTCTAACAAAATAAAGTCCTCCTATTTTTATTCTGCGAGCCGTTCTCTCGCGCGACTATATTATATATAGAATAATTATAGCGTTTTTTTTCGTTCTTGTCAATAATATCATAAAAAATAAATGCAAAGGGAAGCAATTTTATAAAAACCGTTGACTTTTTATAAAAAATTGCTTATAATAAGAATTGCAACAACACATTTGCAATTTTTGCAAATATCCACAATTTTAATATTTTGCCCTTATGGATATAATCTCGGTGGATTATATCCTCTCGTTCTTACAAAAATCCGTAAGGGTAAATTGTGGAGCGGTGTTGTTGCAGACATACGGAGCGATATTTTCTACGGTGTCGTTCTCGTATGGGGACGGCATTTTTTTATGGGGAGAACAGTTATGACGAAAGAAGAAAAATGTATTGCGTTTTTAAATGCCCGTAGCTTAACGGAGCTGAGAGCGTATGCAAGAGATACGGGCGTGAGTAAGCCCACGAAAAAAAGCAAAGAAGAATTGATTACGCAAATCATAGGTATTATAAAAGGGGATATATTGCCGTTGGCGCATATATCCAAGCGTGGTGCGCCCGTCAAAAATAATTTATACGATATGCGTATGGACGAATATTTAAAAGCAACGCTTTTTGAAGAAGAACAAGCAGTAGAGCCGTTGGAGCAAGAGATACAAACGGTGGAAGAAAACGAGTATTTAGACGAATTGACAGCGCGTTTTAAGGGGTTACCGCAACAACAAAAACAAATGCTTATGCACGTGTTAGACGCTTGGTTGCTTGCAAAGGAAGTGTAAAATTTTTATTTGTTCGCGCGAACTCCGGATAATACCGCGAGTTCTCGTCCGATAAAACACCAAAAAACCCATCTCAATTTGAGATGGGTTTTTTGGTGGTCCATCGGAGGCTCGAACTCCGGACACCTTGATTAAAAATCAAGTGCTCTACCTACTGAGCTAATGGGCCGAATTTAATTGTTCCACTTAAGTGGCTGGGGTGGCAGGATTTGAACCTACGAATGCCGGAATCAAAATCCGGTGCCTTAACCACTTGGCGACACCCCAATATGGTGGGGCGGGCGACGAGAATCGAACTCACGACCTCCAGGGCCACAATCTGGCGCTCTAACCAACTGAGCTACACCCGCCATTATATGGTGCGCCTGAAGAGATTCGAACTCCTGACACACGGCTTAGAAGGCCGTTGCTCTATCCAACTGAGCTACAGGCGCAAGCTTTGGATACGCCCGCTTTTTCAAAAAAAGTGGAGCGGGTGATGGGAATCGGACCCACGCGGCCAGCTTGGAAGGCTGGAATTCTACCATTGAACTACACCCGCATTTAGCACTCTCTGCCGCCGTATCGACAACGCCTGTATATAATAGCATTATTAAAAAAAATTGTCAAATATTTTTCACTCTTTTTTGCAAAAATTTTCATAAATTTTTTCTGAAATTGAAAAATTATACAAATTAACAAAAAAATGTGATTTTTTTTCGGTTTCAAAAATCGTAAAAAAATACCGTTATTTTATTTCCTATTTATAAAAAATGTGTTATAATATATAATATAGGAAGTAAAAGAGGGTAAAACCGCTGCTTAAATAGCTCTTACCGTATCAAAAGAAAGGAAAATCCCGAGCGGAAGAGTAACACGAAAAGATATACGTTCAAAACGCCCAAAAGGGGCATGAGCACCATTAAAAACAGATTGTTTCTTTCAAACTTGAATAAAAACATACACGTATAAACGGCGATCGCTCCGCCTAACGCGCCCGTAATGCAAAGCTTGCCCACGTATTTTTGCGGCGGTTTATCGCTCATCGGGGCGTCCGAAGACGACACAGAATGTGAAATAAGCGGTTGCGCTTGGCGTTGTACTTCTAACGCCTGCCGTTCGTCCCGAAGCTGTTTCACCAGCAATACGGCGTAAAAATTGACGGCTAAGATATAGGCTATCAAAAGAATATATAAAATAAGCATATAGTTAGTTTGTCCAAAAAATTTCAAATCATAACATAAAAATCATAACACGCAAATAATAACAGAGGTATATACATTATGAAAAAAAGAGCACTTGTAAGCGTTTCTGACAAAACGGGCATCGTAGAATTTTGTAAGCGTTTAATCGCTTGCGATTTTGAAATCATTTCTACGGGCGGCACGGCGAAAGCCTTGAAAGACGCGGGCTTGCCCGTAATCGGTATCAGCGAGCTGACGGGCTTCCCCGAATGCTTGGACGGCAGAGTAAAAACTCTGCACCCTATCGTGCACGCAGGCTTGCTTGCGATGCGTTCCAACCCCGAGCACATGGCGCAGCTTGAAAAACTCAACATTAACACGATTGACGTAGTGGCGGTAAACCTCTATCCGTTCAAGGCGACCATTTCCAAGCCGGGCGTAAGCTTTGAGGACGCCGTGGAAAACATCGACATCGGCGGACCTACCATGATCCGCGCAGCGGCAAAGAACTATCAGGACGTTGCCGTGGTGGTCGATCCCAAGGACTACGAAAGAGTGCTTTCCGAATTGGAAGCAGGGGAAATCACGTTGGATACCAAGAAATATCTGCAATACAAGGTGTTTGCGCACACGGCGGTATATGACAGCATGATCTCCAACTATTTGGCGCAGCAACTGGATATTCGTTATCCCGATTCTATCACGTTTGCGTATGAAAAGGCGCAGGATATGCGTTACGGCGAAAACCCGCACCAAGGCGCTTCCTATTACAGCGAAGAATTTATCCGCGCGGGCTCGCTTTCCAAGGCGAAACAGCTTTGGGGTAAAGAGCTTTCCTATAACAATATCAACGACGCAAACGGCGCATTGGAATTGGTAAAGGAATTTGACGAGCCCTGCGTTGTGGCAAGTAAGCACGCAAATCCTTGCGGTGTAGGCGTGGGTAAAACGATACACGAAGCGTACGTAAAAGCGTATGAAAGCGACCCTGTATCCGTCTTTGGCGGTATTTTGGCAATCAACGGCGTAGTGGACGAAGCGACGGCGAAAGAAATCAACAAAATTTTCATTGAAATCGTTATCGCAGAGGGCTTCACGAAAGAGGCCATGGACGTGCTGACAACCAAAAAGAATATCCGACTGTTAGAGTTGCCCGATATTCGCGAAAGAAGAGAGGCTACCGCATACGATATGAAGAAAGTATATGGCGGTTTGCTTGTGCAGGACTACGATGAAACGCTTTTTGCGGAAGAGAACGTAAAGGTGGTAACCAAGCGTGCTCCGACGGAAGCGGAAATGAAAGCGATGCTGTTTAACTGGAAGGTGGTAAAATACACAAAATCCAACGCGATTGTTATCGGTAAAGAGGACAGAACGACGGGTATCGGCATGGGTCAGACCAACCGTATCTGGGCGGCACAACAGGCGATAGAGCACGCAGGCGACGAGGCGAAAGGCTCGGTAATGGCAAGCGACGCGTTCTTCCCGTTCCCCGATTGCGTTGCAGAATGCGTAAAAGCAGGCATTACGGCAATCATTCAGCCGGGCGGAAGCAAAAACGACCAGCTTTCTATAGACGCTTGCGACAAAGCGGGCATTGCAATGATCTTCGTTGGCGATAGACATTTCAGACACTGATAAAAAGCAAATAAAAAAATCGAGCGTTTTTCAAAAACGCTCGATTTTTTAACCGTTTTGTTTTGCTTTGTAATCGGCAATGGCTTTGGAAAGCTGATCGGGGCAAGACGTGTTGCCCTTGCAACGAATACCTGCAAGCAGGCGTTCAATCTCGTTGATGTCTTTTCCTTCCACGAGCCTTGCAATGCCTTGCAAGTTTCCGCCGCAACCGCCGATAAAACGCACGTTATGCATTTTATTATCCGCGTCCACGTCGAATAAAATTTGACGGGAACAAGTTCCCCG
>JAZOPU010000002.1:0-2374 GCA_045655705.1 Candidatus Scatosoma sp. | reverse complement strand
GCATTGTACGACGTCGCCATATTCACGGTATTGTTTTCCCAGCTCGTCTTTTCTTCAAACTCCGTACGCGACGGGTTGTAGATATATAAATACAAACCGTACTTCGTGTTCAATACGGTAGGCTTTCCCGAATAGCAATACTCTTGAAAGGAATGAAGCTGTATTTGCCCGCTCGTTTGGCTTGCGTACTTCTTCACGTACTCTTCGCCCAAGTCTTCCAATACAGGCGTTTTGTCCAGCTCGTTCACACCTTCTACGTATTCTACGGCGTCCGCAGACGCGGTTTTCGGGCTTGCCGAAAGTATCGGCAAACCCAAAGTAACCAAACACAGCGCAACGGCACACACCGCCGTTGCTATTCTTTTTAAAAGTTTCGTCTTTTTCATAAGCACCTACATTCCAAAATATACTTGTCCTTGCGAAAGGCTCAATCCCGTCGCTTTGGATCGGAGCGAACAGTTCAGCTTCATTGTCCGCCCGCCTGTCGTTATCGCCAAACAAAACATATCTTCGCTTGGCACGGGTGGCAAACGATATGATCCGCTTGTATATTCCACTTTCGCAAAGCCACCTATCGCCTGCGCCGTCGTTCCCTTTAATACAACCGCGTTTTGCTCTTGATCCACTTTCAAGGATACGTACTGACAAATATTGATCTCGTCGCTTCGTGAGCCTAATATTTCTCTATTCCAAGAATACGGATAGGCTTGTCCGCTTGCATTATAACAATAAAACGTATAATCGTTTTTAAGGCGCAGGGGCGTGATCGTTGCCTTAATTTCCGTATCTTCCCCTGAATGTTTCACGGTAAACGTTTCCGTTTCTTCGATCGTGATCCCCGATGACGTGCTTTGCTCAAACGGCGTTTCGCTTTCCCCTTGGTACACGGTGAACGGCGCAGTTTGCACCGTTTCCGTGCCCGTTTCCGTATTTCCACCACCGTTTGTGCCTGCGTTTCCGATTTCACCGTCTATTTTGCGATATAACGAGAACGCTCCGCCCGCTATCACCGCAAGAATAATCAGCATCAGGATCACGGCAAAGATATTTATCCCTTTTGCCCTACTACGGCTCATAGCTTACCTTTATTTTTGATGAGGAAAGCGATACGGCTGTTGCCGCAGGGGTATATCTAAATTCCGTGAGATTAAGTAGCGACATATATTGCATTTCCGTACCGCTCGCCGACGTTACCGTGAGTAGCACCGTGCACAAACTGCCTTCTTCTACGCGAATAGTACTTTCTTTATCTCCAACAAATTCAGCGTCGAAGTCAGTATATGCATTATACGACCTTTGCCCTTCTACATTATAAGTGTATTCCCCAAAAATACTAAAGAACGAACTATAAGCAAACCATTCAGTTAAATAAAGCTTATTGATATTGTTGCTTTTTGATGTATATCCTAAACCATAAAACGTACAATCCGCAATTCCGCCAGGATAACTAATTGTTTCTTTTTTAAATTCATTACAATAGAATGTTTTACTTGCGTGAGCAAAATATACTTGAAGATAAGTATCCGTTTTTGCGGTTTCTCTATCATAACCGTAAGTATCATAATACGAAGAAGTACCTTTGTTGATTAAATATCTTTCATACATCAAGCCGTCATTGTCGAAAAAGGACTCAAATTCATCTTGATCGTGCCAAGCGCGGGGGCTTAACAAATCCACCCTGTACGTGTAGCCTGTTACCGTGCCTGCTTCCGCAGTTTGGATATCCAAGGAAATATCCCCGCCCCAAGCAATGCCTGCGTCCGCGTTTTCGTTCGTTTCCCACCATACGTCAGTAACCCCGCCAAGGTTTACGATATCGTCGCCCATTTTTAAGGTAACGTTCTCCCACGCGCTCACAAAGTCCACCACGCAATCCACGGATATATCTGCGTTATGTACGTAAGTACAAGTGATTTTCACCTGTTCGGAAAACGCCTTTTTACAGGTAACGGAAAGCTTGGTGCTTTCTTCTTCGCTGTATTCAATACTCACGTAATCGCTCACGTTCTTGCCCGTTGCCCATTCACTTGTGGGATCGACGAACGCCACCGCCCAGCTCACGTCCTGCTTTGCGTCCGCAGGCTCTACCGTTGCCACCAGCTCCACGGTATAATTTTCACCTTCGGAAAGCCCCGTCAGCTCTTCTGCCAAAAATCCAATATTGCCACCCGTGAAATCATAGCTTTGACCGCAACGCACGATCGTACCCTTGTACGGCTCACCGTATACTTCCTTGTTCACCATAGGACGTCCCGTACTCGTACCACCGCTTTGCGTTGTGCTTTCTTGCGCTTCGGGCACAGGAATAACCGCGCCTTGCTCTTCGTCCTTACAGCCTGCAATACCGAACGCGCCAAGCGTCATCATTGCCGTC
>JAZOPU010000001.1:0-5886 GCA_045655705.1 Candidatus Scatosoma sp. | reverse complement strand
GACAATGCTCGGCGAGCGCGCGCTTTTAAAACATAATTTGCACATAGGTGGCGAAGGTTTATCTAAACGCGCGTATATTAACAAATACGCAAAAGGCATTTTTGAATGTATCGACGAGTGTTATAAGGAATTGTACGGCGTCGTGCCGTTCACGGACGAAATGCGCGATCAAATGGTCGAGCAGTTCCGCCTTATCTTAAATAAAGAATATATCGTCGTCGTGTGCGACGAGAATGAAAACGTCGTTGCGTTCGGTTTTTGTTTGCCAGGGATCGGCAAAGCCGTGCAAAAGAGCGGTGGAAAATTAACGCCCGCTTGCCTTTTGCGTTTGTTAAAAGCAATCAAAAACCCCGAAAGCATCGATCTTGCGCTTGTGGGAATTATGCCACAGTATAGAAAATCTGGATTGAGCGCACTTATGCTTATTAAAATGCAAAATATGCTCAAAACGGGTAAGATTGAATATATGGAAACCAATCTCAATCTCGAAACCAACGCAAATATCCAAGCCCAATGGCGACATTTCGATTATATACAGCATAAACGCCGTCGTTCGTATATTAAAAAACTCAACTAATCGATAAAGCGAAAGAATTTCTTTTCTTTCGCTTGAATTTTTTAAAAACTTGACAAGATGCGTAATTTAATATATAATATTGAATATTCTATTGCGGACGAACACGTGCGGGAAATGGTGGAAATGGGGAAAGAGCACCTTGACTGTCGAGTGTAGGAGGAAAATTAAAATGAAAAAAGTCTTACAACTTACAGGTTTGGATTGTGCGCATTGTGCCGCACAGCTGGAAAGAGAAATATCGAAATTAGAAGGGGTGCATTTTGCTTCACTCGTATTCGTTAGCCAAAAATTGACGGTGGAATACGAAAATGAAGAAGCGTTGGATAGGGTGATACGTCATGCCAACGCCTTTGAAGAAGTGTGCGTTATTGAAAAAGACAACGAAGAAAGCAAACCAACGCACAAAAAAGAGCTAATATCGCTTGCGTTCTCCGCGATTGCTTTAATCGTATGCGGGGTGCTTTTTCACTTTGCTTCGGATATGCTATTTATGAAGATAGCCAAATACGTGGTTTTCGCGGTTTTATACGCATTTGTGGCGTATCCAGTTTTGATTTCTACGGTAAAAAATCTTAAAAAGGGTAAGATATTTGATGAAAATTTTCTAATGACGATTGCGTCTTTGGGTGCGTTTGCGCTTGGGGAACTGTTTGAAAGCGTTATGGTCGTGCTCCTTTATCAAACAGGGGAAACGTTGCAAAGCATGGCAGTAAACGCATCTCGCCGTTCGGTTACAAAACTTATGGAACTCAAAAGCGAATTTGCGGTGGTGCTTGACGAAACGCACGGGCAAATTAGCAAAACGCCCGAAGAATTGCAAGTGGGAGATATATTGCTCGTTCGCACGGGAGAAAAAATCCCCGTGGACGGCGAATTGCTGGGAGAAAACGCAACGCTTGATAGCAAATCGCTCACGGGAGAAGCCGAGTTTCAAACGAAGAAAAAGGGCGAAAATTTGCTTTCGGGTTGTATCAACGTCGGGGACGCTTTTACGATGCGTGTAACGACGCTTTATCAAGAAAGTGCGGTCAAAAAGATACTTGATCTTGTTGAAAACGCGTCGGCAAGCAAAGCAACACCTGAAAAATTTATTACAAAATTTGCACGGTTTTATACCCCCGTCGTTTGTGGCTTGGCAATCGTTATAGGCGTATTTGTTCCGCTTTTGAGCGGGTTGAAAGATTTTACCCGTTGGGTGCAATCCGCGCTTACTTTTCTCGTAATCTCCTGTCCTTGTGCGCTCGTTATTTCCGTTCCGCTTACCTATTTTTCGGGGATAGGAACAGCGGCACAAAACGGAGTGCTTATCAAAGGCGCCACGCATTTAGATACGCTTGCAAAAACCAAAACGGTAGCACTGGATAAAACGGGCACGCTCACAAAAGGCAAATTTTCCGTTTGCGGTGCATACGGGGAAAAGGAATATACGGCAGAAGAAATTCTTAAACTTGCCGCATCTCTTGAAAAATATTCCACGCATCCGATCGCGAAAGCGTTTGAATCGCAAAAAGATATCTACGCGGTAGAAAATATAAAAGAGATCGCAGGGCGTGGGCTTTGCGGGGATATAGACGGTCAAGAAGTGGTCGTTGGCAATGCGGAGCATTTGCGCGAAAACGGCGTAACGTTCGTACCAAATCCCAAAGATTTCGGATATACGCTCGTATACGTTGCGAAAAACCGCGAGTTTATCGGTGTGGTGGAAGTGGGCGACGAAGTGCGCGCGGAAGCAAAACTCGTGTTGCAGGAGTTAAAAAGGCTGGGCGTGAGCAAAACGGTTATATTAACGGGTGATAGAAAAAACCGTGCGGAAAAAATTGCGCAAGAGCTTGCCGTGGATGAAGTGTATTCCAATCTTTTACCCGATAGCAAAATGAAAACGGCAATTGCATTGAAGGCAAGCGGAGCACTCGTTTACGTTGGCGACGGAGTGAATGACGCACCGGTTATGACGGTGGCGGATTGTGCGGTGTCTATGGGAACAATTGGTAGCGCCGCGGCGGTGGAAGCTTCGGATATGGTTTTAATCTCCGACGATTTGCGCGGGCTTTGCAAGGCGATAAAAATCGCGAAAAAAACACGCAGGATCGTTATACAAAATATTTTGTTTTCAATCGTAATGAAAGCGGGGTTTATGGCGCTTGGCGTTTTGGGAGTATTGCCTTTGGGACTTGCCTTATTTGCGGACGTGGGCGTTATGCTTTGTGCGGTTTGTAACGCGTTGAGAGTGCGTGGAAAAATATAAAGTGAGGATAATCAAATGAAATTAGTGGTAGCAACGGGCAACGCGCATAAGCTACGTGAGATTGCGGATATTTTTACGAGTTTTGAAGTGATCGGGCAAAAACAAGCGGGGTTTTGCGAAGAAGTGGAAGAAACAGGCGACACCTTTGCGGAAAATGCGCTTTTGAAAGCGCGCGCCGCAACACGAGCAATGCAATGCATTGCGCTTGCGGACGATAGCGGTTTGTGTGTGCCTGCCCTTGACGGTGCACCTGGCGTGCGTAGTGCGCGGTACGCTGGCGAACACGGCAACGATAAGAAGAATCGCGATTTATTATTGAAAAATTTGCAAAATAAAAAAGACCGTAGCGCTTATTTTGTGAGCGCGGTGGCATTGACGTTCCCAGACGGCAAAGAAATCGTTGTGGAAGGGAAGACGTATGGGCGTATTTTAAAGGAAGAAGTGGGCACGGGCGGATTTGGCTATGATTGCATTTTCCAAAGCGACGATTTGGGAAAATCGTTCGGGGAGGCGACGTCAGAAGAAAAAAACACTGTTTCACACCGTTATCGTGCGTTACAAGCGCTATTGAAAGAATGGAAGCGGTTGGAGAAATGATATGAAGAAAATTATCGTGATATCCGATTCGCACGGGAACTTGAAAGGTGTGGAAAGTTTACGACCTTTGATTGAAGAAAACGATTATTTGATACACTTGGGCGACGGTGTGGGAGATATACGCACGATCACGAAAGATAACCCCGACAAGGTGTATTTTTGCGCGGGAAATTGTGATTTCTTCTCTTCCTATCCCACGGAAGGTGTTTTAGAAGTGGAAGGCTTGCGCATATTTTATTGCCACGGACACAAATACCACGTGAAATCACATTTATACGCACTTGCCGAAGAAGCGAAAGGGCGCGCTTGTCAAATTGCGTTATACGGACATACGCACACACCGTTAATTACCCAGTTAAACGGCGTTACGTTAATCAACCCCGGCTCTTTGCGCTGTGCGGTGGGTAAAGGTGGCAGTTATGCTTATCTCGTAGTGCACGGCGATAAATGCACGCCCGTTATCGTTGGGGAAAGCGTTTTTTAATAGCTTAAAAAAGTATCGATTGAAAAAGTCGATATTTTTTTTATTTTGCGTGATTTTTTTTCTTCAAACAGGTGACATTTAATAAAAAATATTGTATAATAGACTTGCGTAATATTTTTGCTCATTTTCAAAAAGACTTTCCAAAATGGCTACACGAGGGGAAATCGGTGGAAAAAGAATAAGGAGAACGAAAGAAAAGAATGGAATTGTTTGAAAATATCGTTTTGATACTTGCAGGTTGCGGTGCATTTTTGCTCGGCTTCAAGCTTCTTAGCGATAATATGGAAAAAATTGCGGGAAACAGTCTGAAAGTATTATTTAACAAGACCTCCGATAAAAAATGGGTGGGGGTAGGTATGGGTGCTGTTTCCACAGCCGTGGTGCAAAGCTCGGGCGTTACCACCGTTATGGTCGTGGGGTTCGTGAATGCAGGTATTATGACGTTGCACCAAGCCGCCGCGGTGATTATGGGCGCGAATATCGGTACGACGATTACCGCACAGCTTGCCGCTTTGCAAGCGTTGCCGATTGATTCGCTTTTCATCGCGTTGCTATTCGTCGGCGTTATGATGGAAATGTTTTCCAAAAAAGACAAAATCAAAAGCATAGGTCTTGCGCTTGCAGGGCTGGGGATGGTGTTTTTTGGACTGGACGTTATGTCTGGTACCATGAAAGCATATGCGCAAAACCAAGCGGTAACTTCGCTTCTTGCGTCGCTGAATAACCCGTTTTTACTCCTTGCTTTTGGTATTGCGTTTACGGCGCTCGTGCAATCTTCAAGTGCCGTAACGACGGTAATTATTGCCATGGCAAGTGCGGGGCTGATTATCGGCGGTGGTGGAAACGCCGTATTATATCTCATTTTAGGCTCGAATATCGGCTCTTGCGTAACGGCGCTCATCTCTTCGATTGGCACGAGTGTGAATGCGAAACGGGCGAGTATTATTCACCTGTTGTTCAACGTAACGGGCGCGCTACTGTTTATGACGATGCTACTTATGTGGCGGGATTTCTTCGACGTAACGTTTGTTCGTTGGTTCCCCGAACCGAGTACGCAAATAGCAATGTTCCACACTTTCTTTAATCTCGTGTGCACGCTACTCTTCTTGCCGTTTACCAAAGTGCTCGTGAAGCTTTCCACGATCATAATTAAAGACAAACCACAAGCGGAAGAAAGGGATTTAGGGCTTGTATTTATGGATAAGCGTTTCTTGGCAACGCCTGCCGTTGCAATCGGACAGCTGAAAAAAGAGAGTTTCCGTATGGCGGATATGGCAATGGAAAGTTTGCGGGTTGCCTTTGACGGGTTTATTCGTAGGGATTTGGCTGTGATTGATGCAGTATACGACTATAACGCACGCGTTTCCAAACTCGGTGGACAAATTAGCGACTATCTCGTTCGCGTTTCAGCAAGCGGTATTTCCTTATCCAATGAAAAGGAAGTGAATGCGTTGCATAACAGTATCGGCGATATCGAGCGTATCGCGGAGCTTGCCGATAATTTAACGAAATATACGCAACGCGAAGTGCGCGATAATCTCGTTTTCTCCGACGGTATCAACGAGAAATTAAGCGAAATGCATGCTATGTTACACGATCAGTATGCATTGGTAAAAACGACGGTTTTGGAAAATAAGCGGGATTTGATACAGGCTTCGGACGACTTGGAAGAAAAGATCGACGAAAAACGTCGGGAGCTGGTTGCTGAGCATATCACGCGTTTGTCGCAAGGTAAGTGCAGACCGGAGAACAACACGATATTTATCAATCTCGTTTGCAATTTAGAGCGTGTAGGCGATCACTTGAATTATCTCGTTCATAACGACGAAAAGTAAATATCCCCCACTAAAGTGGGGGCTTTATTTTGCGCACTAAAGTGCGTGAATACTGGCACAGGCGTCCCAACGCCATCTCAACTCGCCTACTGCACACAAGCAAGCGGTAATTTATTTTTTCTTATTCCGATTTGATTCCAACCATTTC